>NZ_LZGZ01000265.1:0-13252 GCF_001690515.1 Gilliamella sp. Fer4-1
AAATATCATTGTATTGCTTAATGGTGAAGAATTAATTTAATATTTTTCTCGTGCCTGTTGATTTTAGAGTATTAACGCCAGCTAACCAAAAAATTCTTATAAATTATGCAAAAACACTACCAAAATCACTGCAAGATAAAATTATTATTATGAGGTAATGACATGGGAGCTAGTATTTTTTTTAGTAAAGATGAATCTATTGAAAAACCTGAGGATAGATTCACCTCTGCATTTATTCATAGTAGCTATTGGGATTCATTTGGCGATCTGTTGGATAAGGTCTTTTTGCCAAGTTACCCTAAATTACACAAAGTAATTAAATCTGAAGAAGGTGAGTATTTAAAGTTTTATTCATTTGCTGAATTAGATAAAGAGCAATTTAACCAAGCAGTTAAATTAATAAGGGAATATATTGCCAAACAAAAGAACCCAACGGAATGGCAAAAGGTGGCACAAGTTGTGTGGGTAGAAATAGCAGAACCATACATTATCCAAGATAAGCGTTACCAAAAGACTTAAGGGAGGTTTATTCTAATGTTGGATAAACCTTTTGCCCTCGCTTCTATAACTAAAGATTTTTCTTTAGTTGTTAAGGCGTTTAGTGAGTTTTTACAAACAGGGAATGTTAGTGGAGATCTACTGTGTTAATTTGATCCCCCACTAAATGAGGATCCTCTTATTATTTTCTTGCTTAATGAATGTGTGATATTAAATACCTTAAAACAATCCTCTAATAACCAGTTATCAAACTCTGCCGTTTTATGTTTACCAACATGATAACCGATAATTTGTCTATCGGGTAAATTCACCAAAAACACATAAATAATGCCAACGTTGATTAACGCGTATATAAGTTAAATCTGCAACAACAATTTGCTTTTTATCATCTACGTAAAATTGCCGTTGTCAATGATTCTTTTTGGCTGTTTGATTCACTTCTGTATTATGAGGTTTATAACGTTTAATGGTGTTATTTTGATACGCACAATAAGGATTTTATTACCCGAGCAATAAATTTTTTTCTTATGGACTGTGATTATCTTTTGTTTTAAATAAGCCACTTTAACGGGCTTACATTATCCAACGGTCCCATGCTGATGGTGTCAAATTATATTCTGCAACGATTTCACCACGTGATTTACCGTGTTGATAAAGACTGATGATTTGGTATTTAAAATCATCATTGAATGTTCGCTTTTTTCGTTTAATCTTATTCAGTTTCTTTTTTAATTGTGGTAAGTTTACCTTATCTCTTATAAAAAGTGTGGGCCGGCCCACTAATAACCTATATTTTAAAAAAAGTTTATTAGAATTAAATAGAGTACTATAATAATTGGCAAAAGATAGTTTTTGGAGTATATCTTTTGTTAAAAAACAATGAAGTGCTAAACAAAACGGTAATCCCTATTAAAATTATTTCAACCGGTATTGCTTTACCGCCAAATAAACTTGATGCGGACGAATTAGATAAAAGGCTGAATAAACCTGCTGGTTATTCGCTTAAGCGTTCAGGTATCCTTTATCGCTATCACGCTGATCAGCAATTGAGTCAAGCCGATTTAGCCGCCCAAGCGATTAATGATGCTATAATGCGTTGTGATATAGACGCAAAATCGATTGACTTATTAATTTCAGCTTGTGCACTTCCTATCCAAGCCCTACCATATACCGCAACCCATATTCTAAAAGCCAGTTCACTTTCCAAAAATATTACCTGCTTTGATGTTAATGGCAGTTGTGTGAGCTTTATTTGTGCGTTACAAGTTGCTGCTGGGCTATTAAATTCTGGTGCTTATAAGCGAATCGCTATTGTTTCGGCAGATTTGGCTTCACGAGGGTTAGATTGGCAAGATGAAGAATCTTCATTTATCTTTGGTGATGGAGCTGCTTGTGCTATTGTCGAACAAGGTGATGGTCGCAGTGGTATTCTTTCTTGTTTGTTAGAGACTTATACCGATGGTATTGATCTATGTGAAATTCGCGGTGGAGGTAGCCGCCGAAATCTTAGAACAGGGATGGATGAAACTGATTGCCTTTTCCATATGCAGGGTAAGCCGTTATTTAAACTGGTATCATCGTTAATTGAGCCATATTTAGCTCGCTTATTAAATCGAGCTGGTTTAACTCTTGCCGATATTGCCACGGTTATTCCTCATCAAGCTAGCCATTTGTCTTTGGAACATATGCGTAAACGACTTAATGTTTCAAGTGACGTGCTAATTGATATCTACCGCTTTCGCGGTAATCAAGTGGCCGCTTCGATACCTAGTGCATTGCATGAAGCAATAATAACTAAACGATTTAATTCTGGTAAACCTGCCATGTTAATAGGTACTGCTGCTGGGGTTACTTTAGGGGGAATGATTTTATTGCCATGAGATTTTTAGTTACTGGTGCGACCAGTGGTTTAGGTCGTAATGCAGTTGAGTGGTTGCTTAAACAAGGTCATCAAGTGCATGCAACAGGGCGCAATAATGAGGTGGGGAAGCAACTTGTTGCGCTAGGTGCTACGTTTACTCAGCTTGATTTAGTCACGGCGAGCAAAATGGATTATCACCAATTATTGAGAAATTGTGATATAGTTTGGCATTGTGCTGCGTTATCATCCCCTTGGGGTAACTATGAATGGTTTTATCAGGCTAATGTTTTAGTGACCTCACAATTAGCCGATATTGCAGGTCAACTTGGGATTAAGCGCTTTATTCATGTATCCACACCATCGATCTATTTTGATTTTAAATCCCACCGTCATATTTCTGAAGAATATCGAGCTAAACGGTTTGCTAATCATTATGCTGATACCAAATATCAAGCCGAACAGCATATTCAAACATGTGTTACACGCTATCGTGAAACTGTTTATCTAATATTAAGACCGAGAGGTATATTTGGACCACATGATCGTGTGATTATTCCTCGTATGCTTGCATTATTAAAACGTACTGGCGGTATATTATATTTGCCAGCAGGAGGGCAAGCTTATTTGGATCTTACCTTTGTGCTAAATGTAGTTTATGCTTTATTTGTGGCCTCAACTCAGCAGCAAGTATTGTCGGGTGAAGCCTTTAATATTACCAATCAACAACCATGTCAGCTTAATCAATTATTAAAGGCGTTGTTAACCGATCAATTGCAACTCGATTATAAAATTCGCTCGCTCCCTTATCCACTACTTTACGGTATCGCTACTGTGCTTGAGGGGGTATCGGCTTTAACTCATAAAGAACCACTACTAACGCGTTATAGCGTTGGTACATTATATTTTGATATGACTTTAAGCCAACAACAGGCGATTGAACGTTTAGGTTATCAACCTTTATATGATCTTAATGAAAGCATTACGCTGACAGCGCGCTGGTTACAGGAAAGTGGAATGGTATAAGATGGCTAAAATAATCCCATTTAAAGCTGGATACTGTACTCATATTGCGTGTATGGTTATGCGGGGTGCTGGATTTCATGTTTGCCAGTTTCCTGCACGTGCTTGGCTAATTGAGGTTGATGGCTATCGCTGGTTGTGGGATACTGGATATGCTGAGTATTTTCAACAATATACCCAATCGGGCATATTCAAACTTTATCAAAAAACCACCCCAGTTTATCTAAAGCAAGGCGAATCATTAAAAGCGCAATTTGCGACTTTGGGTATTGAGCTTGCCAGTATACAAAATGTGATTATCTCACATTTTCATGGTGATCATATTGCGGGATTGAAAGATTTTATTCATAGCCGTTTTATTTGTTCCCAAAAAGGTTGGCAAACGGTCAAACCGCTACATGGCTTTTTTGCCCTTAAGCAAGGTTTTGTTCCCGATCTTATTCCTGATGATTTCGAACAGCGTGTTAGTTTTTTAGAACAATTTGAGTGTTGCACGTTAGCACCTGAGTTATCTCCTTTTACGCATGGCTATATTTTACCTAATAGCAAAAAGCAGGTAATTTTAGTGCCTTTACCTGGTCATGCAGCTGGTCACATTGGCGCATTTATCTTGACTGATGAGGGGTGGACATTTTTGGCTAGCGATGCAGCATGGGTTAAAGCTAATTATAAAGAGTTAAAAAAGCCGTCTCGTTTGGCGCAACTCATTATGGACGATCCACGCGCCTATCATCAAACCCTTAATCAACTACACCAACTTTCTTATCAACCTAATGTTACCATTTATTTAAGCCATGAGGATGAACAATGAGGCTACTAAAAATACTTTGGTATTATTGGCGCACCAAACGCTTAACATTTAGCTGCCGAGCAGATCTTGAAGCATATCAACGCAAACAATTAGAAAAATTTAAACAGCGGGTATTAAGCAAAAGCCCTTACTTTAGTCGATTTATTAAACAACCTTTTGATACTTGGCCACTGATGAACAAACAATTGATGATGGCGAATTTTGATCAAATGAATACCGCAAATCTTAATAGCCAAGCGTTATTGGCATTAGCCCAACAAAGTGAGCAAAAGCGCGATTTTAGCGCCAAAATGGGTAAGTTTAGTGTGGGATTATCTTCAGGAACTTCAGGGCAACGAGGGATTTTTGTGGTTAGTCCAAAAGAACAACAAATTTGGGCTGGAGGCATGCTGGCAAAAATGTTGCCACGCGGGCTATGGAAAGAAGAACGTGTTGCACTGTTTTTAAGAGCTGATAATCATCTTTATCATAGTACTAATAGTCATCGATTGACCTTTCGTTTTTACGGGTTGTTTGATAATTTTCAACAACAGATCCAATCGCTGGATGACTATCAACCAACTATTATTATTGCCCCTGCACAGGTACTGCGCGCTCTTGCAACCGAAAAACTCAACGACAAGTTAACTGTCAATCCTATTTTAGTCATATCTGTCGCAGAAGTGCTCGAAGAACAAGATAAAAAACTTATCAAACAAGCGTTTAATCAGCTCGCTGAAGTTTATCAAGCCACCGAAGGATTTCTTGCTGCAACCTGTCCACTAGGCACTTTGCATTTAAATGAAGAGTTTATCTATATTGAACCTCATTGGTTAGATGAAGATCGTTTTATGCCAATTATCACCGATTTTACTCGTCAAACGCAGCCTATCGTACGTTATCAATTAGATGATATTTTAGTTCGTAGCCAAACGCCATGCCAATGTGGCTGGCAAGGAATGGCGATTTCACATATTGAAGGACGATGTGATGATCAGCTTGTATTAACAGATCAACATGGGAAACCATTAACCATTTTTGCTGATTATTGCAGTCGAGTAATAGCCAATACCTTACCGCTAACCTGTGATTACCGCCTGATTCAGCACAACGATCAATGTATTGAACTCATTGGCAGTTGCTCAAAAGAACAGTTAAGCCAGTGTCAGCAGGCATTAACGGCTCATTTTATTCAACAAGGTGCCAAGGTTGACGCGCTAATCTGGAAGCTTACGCCAGTTGTTACACTACCCAAAGCCTTTGCACAAAAAAGACGGCGGATCATTCGTGAGCGAGGTAGCCAATGAAGTTAATGAAGTCTTGTCTTATACGATTAGCTTATTTATTGCTCGGATGGCTTAGTGTGGGGGTATTTTACCGTAGTGCGGGTGAGCTACAAGGCGAGCCGACACTACTTACCCCTTCGATAATTGACCAATCGATTGCCTTTACACCTCATGCTATTTGGTTTTATCTTTCGTTCTTTTTGATCATCCCAATTTGTTTTTTAGTCGCTCCTTATCATCGCTTACTTTGGATGTCTATCTGTTTTATATTAAGTGGCTTTCTTGCAGGGATTTGTTACCTTATTTTTCCGACCTCGATGGATTTTCCTGTCGATACTGGTACCTCAATCAGTTCTTGGCTATTAGCTAAACTGATTGATATTGATGTTCCTGTTAACTGCTTTCCTTCGTTACATATTACTTTAACCTTGCTTGCAATTTGGGGGAGTTTAGATAAGTGTCATCCTCAGCGTAATATATTATTGGTATTGTGGGGCATTGCAATTGCTTTTTCTATTATCCAACTTAGGCGGCACTTGTTTGTTGATTTTCTTGGTGGGATCGCATTAGCGTTGATGGTGGGATATGGTGTGCGTTACGGATCTTCTTATTTAATTAAACAAAATTTAGAACAATAGGAATCTTATTATGTTGGATTTAGTTTTACCTTTTGTGATAATGTTAATCTTGATTGTTGCAGAAGCTTTCGTTTTACAATATATAAAAAAAGTAACCGTTAACTGGTCTGATATTATTTTTAATTTAAACTCAGGGCATTTAATGCTTTGGTTGTTTCGTGGGCTTGAATTAGTCTGCTACCATTTTTTTTATACGCATTTTAGTTTTAATCTGTTTATCCATGTGCCGATCATTTTAACTTGGATATTTACCTTATTGGCTTGGGATTTTGGTTTTTATTGGGAACACCGTTTACATCATAAAATACCACTATTGTGGGCAATTCACATGGTGCATCATCAAGGCGAACATTTTAATTTATCTTTAGCTATCCGTAATTCGTGGTATTCATCGCTTACTTCAATCCCATTTTTTGCCTTATTGGCTATTGCAGGTGTTCCAACACCAATTTTTATTGCCGTGTCGATCTTTCATTATTCGATTCAATTTTTTAATCACAATGCTGTTACCCCACAATTAGGTATATTAGAAAAGATTTTGGTTACTCCAACGCATCATAAAGTCCATCATCTTAAAGACTATTATTATGCTAATCATAATTTTTCAGGGTCATTTATATTCTGGGATAAGTTTTTCGGTACGTTTGAAACAACGCCTGTCGATAAAACGATTACCTATGGTAGCCATGGCATTATGTCACAAAACCCTTTTTGGGCTAGCATGTTACCTTTTATGGCATTATTCAACATTCCTTATTCCCCTAGTTTATCCCGTTATCGCTTACCGCATGGTTTATTAGTGAGTGGTGGCTTATTTCTATTTGGCTTGGTATTAAGCTACGTCTATGATTATGGCTACGGTTACCATAATGTTACCATGACGCAGTATCTATTATTTGGCTGTTTGGTATTGGGTAGTATTGCCTTAGGAGGCATGGCGGAAGGCAAACATTGGGGAATAGTTAGTTGGTTTGTCTTGTGCTGGTTAATCCCTCTATTTTTTGCCATCTTTTGGCAATGGCCACCATTTTACTGGCTATTATTTGCAGGCTTGATGACAATACATGGCTCAATCACTTATGTTATGTGGCTTATAGGAAAATATCATGCCAACTAAACCATCACCTAAGTTGCACTACACTAATAATGATGAACCATTTCATCAAGAATTAATGGCAGAAGCTGAAGCTTATTTGGCTCAAAAAGGCGATCATCGTTTTGCTAATAGCTCATTATTGTTTAAGAATTTCTTATTATTATTCCTTTGTGCTGTATGTTATTTCTTCAGCTTACATCAAGTGACTATCGGGTTATTTGCGCTTTATTATTTTGGTTTTGTTATGTCAGCCATGCTAGCCAATATTAATGCACAACATGATGCTTGCCATAATGTTTTTTTTCGAACTCGACTAGCAAATCACATTTTTGGGCGATTGGTGACATTACCTTTGGGTATTGATCCACATTATTGGCAAGTTAGGCATGTTGATTATCATCATATTTATCCTAATATCGACAAATACGATCTTGATATGGAAGAGAATGGTGTCTTTCGCCAATCGCCATTTCAAAAATGGTACCCACACATGCGATTTCAGTCGTTTTATTGGCCTTTTATTGCTGGGTTATCATTACCTTATATTGCATGGGTATTTGATTGGTCTGATCAATTAGGTAAAACTGCGCTAGCATCAGACAAAAAAAACTTAACCAGTATAACAGGATGGGGGGTATTTTTAGGTAGCAAAATTTTGCATTTCATCATAGCCCTAATGCTACCGATACTTATTTTATCTTCGGCGGATATTAGCTGGTATGGTGTACTATCGGTTTATCTTATCACACAAATGCTTTCATCTTTAATTGTTGTATGCTTACTCTTAGGGACACATTGGGTCGATCCTGCATTTTATACAGCACCCAAAGATGGCAAAATAGAGCATGGTTGGTATTACCAGCAATTTACTACCTGTTGTGACTGGTACCCATCCCCCAAAATATTTAACGAATTATTAGGTGGGGTAAATTTACATCTTACTCATCATCTGTTTCCTGGGTGGAGCCATCGCCACTATCCAGCATTAATGCTAATTGTTGAACGATTAGCACAAAAGTATCAATTACCTTATCGCAGGTTAGGCTATCTTGAGTTACTCACTCAACAGCAACAATTTATCCGTAAAATGGCACAAAATCCGAATAAACAAACTTCCTATTCAGAGTCAGACTAATGCAAAAGCCACAATCACAGCCGCAACCACAATCACAACATCCCACACTACGGTTTAGTAATGAGCAAGATATATTATTGCGAGAAGCATTAAATACGGCAGCAAAAGATTATTTACTTTCCCAAAATGATCATCGTTATGCAAATAGTGGCATGTATTTAAAGTTAGGTTTACTCTTAGTTCTGTGTATAGGATTTTACTGTTGCGCGCTTTTTCAACAATCAGCATATCTATTCTCTCTTTGCTATTTTATGTTTAGTTCGCTCGCCCTACTATTAGCGGTTAATGTGGTGCATGACGCATCACATAATGTATTTTTTAAATCAAGCAACGCAAATACTTGGCTTAATCGACTAATTACCATTCCACTTGGGATTGATCCAGAATGCTGGCGTATTCGTCATGTTGTGCAGCATCATCCTTTTACTAATATTGAACATTATGATCTAGATATTGAGTATAATGGCGTGCTTAGGCAAACACCTTTCCAAGTGCACCATTGGTTTATGCGTTATCAGCATTATTACTGGCCATTAGTGGCAGGAATGACCTTTCCTGCAATTATTTGGTGGTTTGATTGGCAAGATCGGTTAGGCTTAAATTTTAATAAAAACAAATTTACCCATCATGGCATAGTTGGTTGGTTTGCCTTTTTGGTTATTAAGGCTTTACATGTTAGTTTGGCTATTGTTATTCCAATATATATTTGTCCTCAATTTAGTTTATGGTTTATTCTCATTGTCTATGGTTTAAGTCAATTTTTTGCTTCACTGATTTTTGTCATACTGATTCTTGGCACCCACTGGGCAAAAGCGACTTTTTATCAAGCGCCCGAACTTGGTCTTATGCCACATGGTTCGATACAACATGTATTTAATACTACGCTTAATTGGCGATTAAAGTTTCCCATTTTAGAATATTGGTTAGGTGGATTAAATTTACATCTAACTCACCATATATATCCTGGTTTCAGCCATCGTCACTATCAACACCTGACGAAAATTATTCAACAAATTGCCAAGCAACATCAGATTGATTATCACGAAATTACTTTGTATGAACTATTTGTACAACAGCAAGTCTTTTTAAAAAAAATGGGAAAAGCACAGCGGATGGATTGATTGTAACTTTACATAAACATTTGATTTTATTATTAAAATGCCAAAATAAAAACTTCAATAAAATCAATGGGTTTTCTGACTGATTTTTAAACGGAAAATAAACTTATTTTGTAAATTATGTTGTTTTAGGTGTTTTAGCATTTGTTGTTATCAATAACTTTTTTTACCAGCAAAATTTAAAATACTCAAAATACAGCTATTTTAACCTATCCTAATACTAGAAAAATCACGAAAATACAAAAGAACAAATCGGCTTCTTTTTTCTATTTTTTTACAAAAAAGCACCCAAAGCACTAGCCAAGATTTTTTTTTGCAGTTATACTTTTATCGATTAAAAAAGCTCATCAAGTGAGCAGATGATTCTAAAAAAGTGAAAGAAAACAAAAATTTAATTGACGGGCGGTACAAAATGCAGTATCATCTTTGGCATCAGGCATCAGGCATCAGGCATCAGGCATGTCAGTTTTATGTCTTAAATCTCTCAAATAATCACAAAATCCGAGTTTTTAAACCTAACTCATTTAGGTTACCAAACCTTACGACTAAAGCGACGTCGTTTTTCACAAGCTTGAAGCCTAAACTAACTAAAAAAACAACATTGTTTTTATTCTCACAACTAGTGATTTCTAGCTATGCTCATTCGGCGCTTAGTGCGACCACAACTCATGTTATTATAGGCAATGCGCCTGAGGTTGTAGCGTTATCCAGTGCAGATAAACAAGGTTTTACGGTGAATGGTATTTTTTATAGTGAAGCAAGTGGTAATATAAAAGCGAGTGAAATTAAAGAGTTTGACGGTAATTTAACGTTTAATGATTTTACTATTTCAAGATATGATTCCAAGAATTTGGATAAAGTGAAAAATTATCGTGATATTGATGGCGATAATGCCGACCCAAGCGCTCCTTTTAAATTAGAAACGACCTACTATTGGTGGTATGACAATACAGGAAAACAGATAACGGGTGATGATAAGAAAAAAATCATAGGTTGTGGCAGTGGTTATGCAATGCCATTAAAACTCATCATTAAAACTAATGTCAAAACATATTCGGCCTATGGGATCCCAAAAGAAAGTGAACCTATTGCTCTAGCCAAAACGTATCAGATAGCGCCCATATCACAAATTTGTTATGCAAAACCAAATTCCACAATTGTTCACCCAGAATATCAATGGATTGGAATGGATTTAGCAACTGGCGCCTATTATTTTAATCGGCCCGAATATTCCAGTAGACATCCACTTGTGGGTGGTGGTTATACTCAGGATTATGTGCCAAATTATGGTTTTAAAGCAAAACCTACAGTTTCATTAAGCACTTTCCCAACAACAGGGTTTCCAGGTGCAAAATTTCAGTTAGTCATGTCGAGGGCTCAAACCGACTATCGTTACCAAGTGGTGAGTAATTCAGGTGGAGCCGTTTCTATTGATCAAGATGGTATAGTAAAACTGAATAATAAGCCTTCGGGGCGTGTTACAGTAAGAGCGATCTTAAAAAGAGATACATCAGTCATTCATGATTATCATTTTAACCCAACTTCTATTTGGGGGGTGCCACAAAATTTTAGCGGAGAATTTGAAACTGTGAAACAACACTGTGGAGGATTACAAAATATGTTGAGTCGTGCTCAATTAACTAATTCTCCTCGATATGATGGTGATACCGCAAAATTAGGTTTTGATAAACTTACTCATTCTAATAGTTATACTCGAGCAATAGGTGATTCAATTTTTAGTGAGTGGGGATGGACGACAAAATCGTCTTATCCTGATTCAGAATGGCAAGAATATTATGCTCCGCCTAATTTTACCTCTAGATACTGGACCTCTGATTCACAGGTAGTTGACGGAAAGCTAATTTCCCATGTTGTACATAATCATGATGGTTTTATTGGTATGCTTGAGGATCATTTGAAAGGTTATGCCGTTTGTAAAGAATAAAAACATTTTGAATATGATATAAATAGAATGATATGTAGAATGTTTCGCTAACAGTGAAAGTGAAAGAAACGCTAAAATTCCAACGCAATTATGGCGGTGTGCTGTTGTTCCATGAAGAATTTTTTTGCACGCTAATAATCAATCAACATATATTTTAACGTAAATACTTAAGCATAAATAAAAACTAAAATTTTATGATGCTAAGGATGCGCTAAAAATAGGTTGATTTTGGTGTATGCATTTCTTTATGCGAGTATAAGCAAGCGTTTGTTAGAAGAGTTGAAAAAACGGTTTGGGCTATTAGCTTGTTGGCAATTTTAACTTAATAATTTATGAAAAATAGTTATATCGACATACCACGAAGGACGCTTAGCGAACGCAGTGGAAAAATGAGGTAATGAGCTTGTTGGTAGCGCACGATCATTCGAAGTTAATAAAGAATACTAGAAAAGCAACTAATGTTTATTTATGATTGATTATAAATATAGCTAATCTTGGTAATAGGGGATCTTTTCGAAAAGAACTGATTTTGGCTTTATCGGAAGTTGAAACAATAGGTTACATCGGGCTTGATATTTTTTTATAAAATAAATAGCGGTTATCCAAAAAGTGCACACTGTGCACTTTTTGATTGATGGTAAAGAGTAACAGTTGGTTACTCTTTATAGTAGCAGGCAGATTACTTAATAACTTTAGCAACCACACCAGCACCAACAGTACGACCACCTTCACGAATCGCAAAACGTAAACCTTCAGCCATCGCGATAGGGTGAATTAATGATACTGTCATTTTGATGTTATCACCAGGCATTACCATTTCTACGCCTTCTGGTAATTCAATCGTACCTGTTACGTCAGTTGTACGGAAGTAGAACTGTGGACGGTAACCTTTGAAGAATGGAGTATGACGACCACCTTCATCTTTGCTTAAGATATACACTTCTGATTCAAAATCAGTATGTGGAGTGATTGAACCTGGTTTTGCAAGTACTTGACCACGTTCGATTTCTTCACGTTTTGTACCACGTAGTAATACACCAACGTTTTCACCCGCACGACCTTCGTCAAGTAATTTACGGAACATTTCAACACCAGTACAAGTGGTTTTAGTTGTTGGTTTGATACCCACGATTTCAACTTCTTCACCCACTTTGATTACACCGCGTTCAACACGACCAGTTACTACTGTACCACGACCTGAAATTGAGAATACGTCTTCAATTGGTAATAGGAATGGTTTATCAATATCACGCTCTGGCTCTGGAATATAGCTGTCTAATGCTTCAGCTAATTCAACAATTTTGTCTTCCCATGCTGCTTCGCCTTCTAATGCTTTAAGCGCTGAACCACGGATTACTGGTGTGTCATCACCTGGGAAATCGTATTGAGATAGAAGTTCACGGACTTCCATTTCAACTAATTCTAATAACTCTTCGTCATCAACCATATCACATTTGTTTAAAAATACGATGATGTAAGGAACACCTACTTGACGACCTAAAAGGATGTGCTCACGAGTTTGTGGCATAGGACCATCAGTTGCCGCTACGACTAAGATAGCACCATCCATTTGTGCCGCACCAGTGATCATGTTTTTAACATAGTCAGCATGGCCTGGGCAGTCTACGTGCGCATAGTGGCGAGTTGGTGTATCGTATTCAACGTGTGAAGTATTGATGGTGATACCACGTGCTTTTTCTTCTGGTGCGTTATCGATTTGATCGAATGCACGAGCTTGACCGCCGTATTTTTTAGCAAGAACAGAAGTAATTGCTGCAGTTAAAGTTGTTTTACCATGGTCAACGTGGCCGATTGTACCAACGTTAACGTGGGGTTTTGTACGTTCAAATTTTTCTTTAGACATC
>NZ_LZGZ01000266.1:0-6032 GCF_001690515.1 Gilliamella sp. Fer4-1
CTTAATTTAATAATAAGGTTTTCCATGAGTCAGTCTGAGATTAACACCGAATGGCAGCCTAGTGCTCGACCATTAACTTGTCAGGATTTTAAAACGTTAGTTTTATCCTCTTTAGGTGGTACATTAGAATTTTATGATTTTGTTATCTATGCACTTTACATTGATACCATCGTCAAGCCACTCTTTTTACCGCATACACTTTCACCATTAACATTAGATTTGTTTGCTTGGGGTATTTTTGCTGCGGGTTATTTAGTTCGCCCTGTTGGCGGCATTATTATGGCTCACTTTGGTGATAAAGTTGGGCGTAAAAAAATGTTTACCTTAAGTGTTGCTATGATGGCCCTACCAACATTTATCATTGGTATATTGCCAACTTACGATATGATTGGCATTTTTGCACCACTATTATTGTTAGTAATGCGAATGCTACAAGGCGCTGCTATAGGTGGCGAAATGCCAGGCGCGTGGGTGTTTATTGCTGAACATGTGCCAAAGCAACGTTATGGACTTGGTGTAGGGACATTAACTTCTGGCATCACTGGTGGTATTTTGCTTGGGTTTATTGTAACTATTATTATTGATCTTTGTTTTACTAAACAAAATATTTTAGATTATGCTTGGCGTATTCCATTTATTATTGGTGGTATTTTTGGCATTATTTCAGTTTATTTAAGACGTTTTCTCTCTGAAACACCTATTTTTAAAGAATTAGCCGCCCGTAAAGCTATCGAAAAAAATATTCCTGTAGTTACAGTGCTACAGAAACACAAAACAGCATGTGTGATTGTTGCATTACTAACTTGGTCGTTATCAACAGCAATTATGGTGGGGATTTTAATTACTCCCGGACGTATTGTCGGTGGAATGTATCATTTTACTAACCTTGATTGGCGTGTTGGCGGTTGTATTGCAGCATTAACATTAACCATCGGCTGTGTTATTTCCGGTTGGCTAGAAGACAAGTTAGGTACCACTAAAACCGTTGTCATTACTTGGGGTGGATTGGCTATTACAAGCATCTACTTTTATAGCTCCTTAAGCCCAGAAATATCGTTAACTCAACTTTATTGGACATGGGCTGCGTTTGGTCTTTTCATTGGGGCTATCGCCATGACACCAATTATTGGAACGAGAACTTTTCCTCCAGCTATTCGCTATTCTGGCTTATCGTTTTCTTACAATTTAGCTTATGCACTATTTAGTGCCTTTACACCGACTTTAATAATTTATTTATTAAGCCCTGAACATTTATTAGGTCAGTATAGTTATCTTGGTGCAGGCCTTTATATCTCTTTTGTGGCATTAATTGCGATTGCTGTCGGTTTCTACCCACTTGCAAAACAGGGATGGAATAGTAACTCGGGTCATTAATCAGTAGCTACAACCAATAAAAAGCAGGGCTTTTACCCTGCTTTTTATTTTATTGTGTACTACACAATAACTGATACTATTAACGCATTGTGACAAACTCTTCAGCTGCGGTTGGGTGAATTGCCACGGTATTATCAAAGTCTTTTTTAGTAGCGCCCATTTTTAATGCCACTGCAAAACCTTGTAGTATTTCGTCCATACCATAACCAATGCCATGAATACCGACGATTTTTTCATCTTTACCTACACAAACTAGCTTCATGCGACATGGTTGGCGATGTTGAGTAACTGCGGTATACATTGCTGTAAATGTTGATTGATAAACTTTTACATTTTCAGAACCATATTGTTTTATTGCGCCTGGTTCTGTTAAGCCTATGGTACCAATTGCCGGATGAGTAAATACTACGGTTGGAATATTACTGTAATCTAAATGTTCATCAGGTTTATTGTTAAATAGCCTTTCTGATAAACGACGTCCAGCAGCAACCGCAACAGGGGTTAATGCTGTTGCGCCTGTATCATCACCGACTGAATAAACTCCTGATATATTAGTATTTTGGTATTTATCAACGATCACAAAACCTTTACTATCAACAGCAATGCCTGCTGCTTGTAAATTCATATCATGGGTCGCAGGTTCACGTCCAATGGCCCAAATTAAGCAATCGACGATATAGCTTTCGCCATTTTCAAGAGTTAATGTTAATGAGTTATCGCTATTTTTAGTGACTGATTTCGGAATGGCAAAAGTATGCAATTGTTGACCTTCTGTTGCGATCACTTCCATTAAGGTATCAATAATAAGTGGGTCAAACGATCGTAATGGCGTAGCGTTACGAATAAATTGGTGTGTTTGTGCACCCAGCGAATGTAATACGCTTGCAATTTCACAAGCAATATATCCAGCTCCAACAACGGCTACACGTTTGGGTAAGGTTTTTAGAGAAAAAAAGCCATCTGATGTAATACCATATTGAGCACCGGGAATATTCGGAATACTTGGTTTACCACCCACAGCAATCAAAATATGTTCAGCACTATAATGTTCACCATTGACTTCAACTGTATGAGCATCAACGAACTTAGCATAACCATGAATAACATCAACGTTATTGTTATTAAGGACACGATCATAAGATTGATGGATTCTATCAATATAAGCATTTCGACTTGCAATTAATTTGTCCCAGCTGAATTGATTAATGGTAGTATTAAAACCATAGTCAGGGCCATAATGGTTAATGGCTTCAGCAATTTGTGCACCATACCACATGACTTTTTTGGGCACACAACCAACATTGACACAGGTTCCACCCAATAATTTTGCTTCAATTAGTGCACACTTTTTTCCATAGGATGCCGCTCGGTTAACAGATGCAATCCCTCCACTACCACCACCGATAGCTATATAATCATAATGTTTGGTCATTAAATATCCTTAATACAATTTTCATTAGTTAGCTATTAGCTTTACATAAATCGCAAGATAAAAAAAGTATTAATTCTAAAATTTAATAATAGTTATTAACGATTGATCATACTAATAATTGTTAATATTTTATTAGTCAGTTACTAAAAATGGTGCTTAGCGTTAACACGTTTTTCCAAGAAATTCGTAAAATAGAATAATAAGCAAGTGTATTAATATCGGATTATAAATCTTATTAGCGGCACACTGAAGCAACCGATAAGATTTGTTAATTTAGCGATTTTTTATTGCATTAATAATATTGGTGGTTGAACAGCCATCTTCAAAATTGAGGACTTTAACTGTGCCGCCTGCTTCAATGACCTCTTTACCGCCGGCAATATTTTCGGGTTTATAATCACCACCTTTGACTAAGACATCAGGTAAGATACTTGCAATTAAACGTTGTGGTGTTTCTTCTTCAAACGGTACAACCCAGTCAACTGAATTAAGTGCACCAAGTACAATCATACGTTGCATTAGCGGATTAATGGGTCTGGATTCCCCTTTTAATTGTTTAACCGAAGCATCACTATTCACTGCTACAATTAAACGGTCACCTAGTTTACGCGCATTAGCAAGGTAAGAAACATGCCCTGCGTGTAAAATATCAAAACAACCATTGGTCATAACAATTTTTTCGCCACGCATACGCGCTTTTTTGATTTCTTCTTTAAGCTCTTCTTCTGTCATTACTCCAAAACCGTCATTGGCACGGGCTCGAATGGCATTACTCAATTCAACTTGTGAAACAGTTGAAGTACCTAGTTTACCAACAACCACACCCGCTGCGACATTTGCTAAGAAACAACTTTCTTCTAAAGATTGACCAGCAGCTAATGCTGCAGCTAATGTAGCGATTACTGTATCGCCAGCGCCTGTTACGTCAAAGACTTCTTTTGCTTGAGTTGGTAAGTGGTAAATTGGTTTATCTAACTGTAATAATGTCATGCCTTTTTCGCTACGTGTTACTAGTAAGGCTTTTAGATCATATTGTTTGATGAGTTGATAACCTTTTTCAACAATCTCTTCTTCAGTTTTACAATATCCGACTACTGCTTCAAATTCTGACATGTTTGGGGTTAACAATGTCGCCCCGCGGTAACGCTCAAAATCGGTTCCTTTTGGATCGACTAAGATAGGCACATTGGCATGATTAGCAAGCTTAATCATTGATTGAACAGCAGATAACGCACCTTTGGCATAATCCGATAGTACCAAAACTTTATGGGTCGTTAATGCTGTTTGAATACGCTCTAGAAGAGGCGTTGCATCAATATTGTTAAATCCTTCTTCAAAATCAATACGAATCAATTGTTGATTACGTGATAGAACGCGTAACTTTGTTATGGTTGGATGTGTTGATACAGAAACAAAATCGCATTGGACTTTATGTCCACTTAATTGTTCATTAAGAATTTTTGCTGGTTCATCTATGCCTGTTAGGCCAATTAGGCGTACATTACCGCAAAGAGAAGTAATATTCATAGCAACATTGGCAGCACCACCAGGTCGTTCTTCTAACGAGTCAATTTTAACTACCGGTACTGGCGCTTCGGGTGATATACGATTCGTTCCCCCATACCAATAGCGATCTAACATAATATCGCCCACCACTAATACATTGGCGCAATTAAAATCAGGTAATGATACTTTCATTATGACTCGTTATCCTTAGTTATTTTCAGTTTACTCATTCTATATTTGTTTATGTCTCATCAAAATCATGGCTGTTGTCATCTTCCATTTCGTCATTTTTGCGCGGTTGATAAAAACGGGCAAAAAAAGTGCCAATTTCAAATAGTAAACAAATGGGTACAGCTAATAGTATTTGTGAAAATACGTCTGGAGGGGTAACAAACATAGCAACAGCAAATACCCCAACAATAATATATGGTCGCTTGTTTCGTAAACTTTTTGGTGTAGTTATTCCTGTCCAACAAAGCAAAATAATAGCAACTGGCACTTCGAAAGCAAATCCAAAGACAATAAAGAGTGTCATTACAAAATCAAGATACTTGGTAATATCAGTATTAATCGCCACATCGATCGGTGCGGTATGGATAAAGAAGTAAAACGCTAATGGAAACACAGCGAAGTAAGCAAATGCTATACCAAGATAAAAAAGAATCGTGCTTGATACAATTAACGGCATAACCAGACGTTTCTCATGTTGATATAACGCTGGGGCAATAAATCCCCAAATTTGATATAGCACATAAGGAATTGAAATAAAGATCGCCACTACAACTGTTAACTTAATTGGTGTGAAAAATGGCGCTGCAATATCCGTTGCTATCATATTACTGCCTTGTGGCAATTGAATCATAAGCGGATTTGCCACAATATGATAAATATCATTGGAAAAATAAAGCAAGCAAATTAATACCAGCAAAATACAGATAATACACCGCAAAAGCCGTGTTCTAAGTTCAACAAGATGTCCAATTAATGGTTGAGTAACGTTGTCTGTCATGGTGTATTTTTATCTGTACGAGTTTCAGTATCAATTTTCGTGGCCGAATCGATTTCTTTTTGTAAGGGTTCAGTTACACGTTTTAAATCATCAATAGATTCTTGAATTTCGGGTGTAAGTGTTTTTAAACCACTTTGTTCGGCCTTTTTTAAGCTGGCTTGCAACTCTTGCAGTTTGAGCTCTTTATTCAGCTCTAATTGTACCATAGCAGACATTCGGCGTAGCACTTTTATCCACCCTGTAACTGTTTTTATCGCAATGGGTAGCCGTTCTGGCCCTAAAACCACCAGACCAATAATTAAAACTAATAATAATTGACCAAAACTAATATCAAACACGGTTTACTCTTTTTTGCTCTGATTATTAGCATCAGATGAATCGATATTTTCAGATTTTTTTGAATTATCAGCATCTTTTTTATCGTCATCATCATTCATTGCTTTCTTAAAACCTTTAATTGATTCGCCAAGATCGGAGCCCAATGAACGTAATTTTTTTGTTCCAAATAACAATACAACAACCGCAATTAATATTAAAAGTTGAGGTAAGCTTGGCATCATGATAATTATCTCCGATGAGGTAAATAACCAAATTATACACGCAAATTATAATATTCCCAAGACAATCAGCTTAATGTGAAACCAATATAATAATACATAAAGCACACACTAACCCCATCATTTTATATAGATTCCGTTCACGCTTTTTACT
>NZ_LZGZ01000267.1:0-3636 GCF_001690515.1 Gilliamella sp. Fer4-1
AACAATGAAAATTAGTTATAAAACAATATCGACTCCACTCCCATAACCAACCCATAAAAAATAGTTAAAAAAGTTGCCAATTATAATTAACTTTATATAATTAGCCGACTAAATAAATTGAGTAATGATAATTGAATTACAATTCAAGAAAACTTCCTTCACGCGAAACTTTAGCAAAAGCGCAAAGATTTACTGATGAAACCATTGAGGTTTCCGGTGTCGATCTTGTCCTTAGTTTAATCACTACCGCCGATTTAATTCGCTCAAATATTTATGCGAAACTGGCAAAAGATTATGATGTATCTGAAGGAAAATTTGCGTTGTTAATGTCCTTGTATAGTGAAGGAGAAACTTGTGCTAGCGAGCTCGCATTAAGAGTCGGCGTTACACCGGCAACCGTTTCGGTAATGGTAAAACGAATGTTAGCTACCCAAGATCCTTTAATATCAATGACGAAAAGTGGACAAGATGGCCGCTCCCGACTCATCACGCTCACCACGACGGGAGTGAATCTTATTCAAAAAGCATTACCTGATCACTTAAAATCGATTCGCGCTTTTGCTCAAGTCTTAAATCCACAAGAGCAAGAATCTTTAATTGCAATGTTGCGCAAATTATTGCGGAAATAATTGCTAGTATTTATTAATAATCGTAATATTTTAACCATATACTTAGCTGACTAAATAAATGAAAAATAAATTAAACTTCAATAATTTACCTAAAAACATTAAAATCCCTGTTATCTTTTTATTGCTACTTCTTTTTGGCTCAATACTAATTTGTCTTGGTTCCAGAAACGATGCTGTCACTGTGGCAAAAAGTATCAAATCAGGGGTATTAACTGCTGATGAAATCAATATTGCATTCCAAAATGTTGGTGGAAAGGTCATAAAACGATTTGTTCAAGAATCACAATTCGTAAAAAAAGGCGATCCTTTAATGCAACTTGAAGATATTGATACCCAACTATCTATTGATCGCTTACAAGCATTGGTCGACAGCCAAACCGCTGCGGTCAATCAAGAACAAGCAGCAATCGAAATCACTGAAAACGAAATCAATCTTAATGAACTATCAACATGGCGCAAAATAGAAGAAGTCAAAGCAGGCTTAGAGGCAGCAAAATCAGCTCGAGATTTGGCTAATACTGAATTTCAACGCCATACTCAATTAAGAAAAGCCGGTGGATCTTCACAATCGCAACTCGACGCAGCACGCAATGCCTACATCAACACAAAAATGCAAGTTGTCCAGATTGAAAGTCAATTGTCAACATTAATGATTGGCGCAACCCCTGAACAAATGACGCAATTTGAACAAACCCGAAATGCGATCGGTATGACATTGCAATCAATCACAATTGCTAAACAAAAATTGCAAAATCGTCAAAATCAACTTGCTCAGATCCGAGCTCAATTAGCACAAGCTGAAACCGATTTAAAACAGCTCAAAGTCAATTACAACCGCCTTACATTGGTTGCACCAGAGGATGGCAAAGTACTAAAGCTGATGTTTGAAGATGGTGAAATGGTGCCGGCTGGTGCGCCTGCGGTATTGTTAGAAACTGATCGCAAATATGTTGATATTTATGTTAACGAAAAAATGGTTAATGATTATCAGCCAGGTACTCAGGTAAAAGCGAATGTTATTGCACTCGACAAAACAGTAAAAGGCACCGTACGTTTTGCAACCGCGGCGCCTTCGTTTGCTGATTTACGCATGACTCGCGAACGCGGCCAAGCCGATTTAACATCTTACCAAGTCAGAATTTATATAGAATCCATTCCTAAATTATTAACTGGAATGACACTTGAGGTTAATCAATGATGCAAAACATCATTAAATCTATGCTTGAAGAGCTTGATGCGATGCTATCAGGCCACTTCATCCCTTATTATAAAGTGTGTTTGGGCTTAGCCGCTATCGTGTCGCTTATCTTTTCAATGGTATTGAGCCATGGCTCTGTTTTTGAAGGAAAAATTGCGGTTATTGATTTAGATAGTTCGAATTATTCCACTGAACTAATCAGCAAAGTGAATACCTCGCCTTTTATTGAAATATCTGAGGTCATTCACTCACCAATAAACCCAATTACCTTAGTTTCACACGATAGTAATTTAGGGGTGCTATATATCCCCAAAGGGCTGGAAAAGTCATTAAAGAAAGGCGATAAAACAGTTAAATTAGGTTACTTTGTTGATGATACGAATGATGCACAAAACGCTAAAGTCATGCAAAGTCTTAACGAAATCATTCCTGAGCTAGGGGTAGAATTAAGCGTTGGTAAAGTTGCTGCATTAGGGCAAGGAAGAGAAGCAACCGAAGCGACTTTATCACCAATGCAATTAAAAACACGCTACATGTTTAACCCGGCGAGCTCATCAACAATATCGACGATTATCTATTTTGTCTACTTCTTCTCGTCGCTGACTTATGGACTAACATCGTTAATGATTATCGGCCGCTTAAAAAGCACAGGAATGTGGAATACCGTTATCGAGCGTGGATTTTTGCCACTATTGGCGCGAACCGTGCCTTATGCCCTATTTTACACCACCGCGTTAACGTTAATTACCGCAATATTGGTCATTTTTGGACAACTGCGTTTTGATGGTAACTATTTTGCATTCGTACCTAGCGTATTTATGACAGGACTCGCATTTGGTTGGCTAGGATTTTTACTTTCTTGGAACACTAACCATCCTGGCGAAGGGGCAAGCCGGATGATATTTTTAGTGCCACCGGGATTCATCATGGGCGGCTCAACCATGGCGGTCGGAATTATGCCAATTTGGGCCTATTATGCCAGCCATGCCTTTCCATTAGTTTGGTTATTCCGATTTTTCCGTGACTGCGCTATGCGTGGGCGCTCGTTTATTGATATGCTTTCAACCTATGGGATCTTTATCATCTATTTAACGGTTATTGCTTTTGTTGTGATGATGTTTGTTGAGCGAGTAACAAAGTGACTTGTGAGTAAATTTTTGGAGAGTGATCATAATTCTGTGTCAGGTTAATTCACAAAGAGATCACCTTATCAAGACGATTAAAAGAAAATATCATCTGTGACAATGCTAAATTCCAATTTTGGATAGGCATTGTCCATTTTTTCTCCGCATTTTTCAATGCCCCCCAAATATAACAGCTTGAGCAAGCTATTTTCATTAGGAAAAACGTTTTTGTTAATTTGCGAAATTGTCGATGAATAGACTCAATAGCATTCGTGGTATAAATCACCTTACGAATTGGCTCAGAATAGCGGAAATAAGCCGATAAATTATCCCGCTTACGGCGCCACGACTGAATAACTATGGATATTTATCGCTCCATATTCGCTCAAGTTCATCTAACGCATCAATTGCCACATCACGAGACACCGCCTTGTAGACAGGTTTCAAATCACTCATAAAGGTTTTGTAATATATTGTCTTTGAACTTTTACCTTGCGTCGATTAAAGGTTATATCATTGGCTAAATCTTGGGACTGGTGTCATTTCCTTTTTTATACCTAGCTTACCGAAATGACATAGAATATTGAACACTCTTCTTACCAGCGGTGGCGGTAAGCTATAATTATAAGTATTTTTCGTTTTATTTTTCTTTTCGATACTTTCTTTTTTTATCATTTATTTAAAT
>NZ_LZGZ01000268.1:0-677 GCF_001690515.1 Gilliamella sp. Fer4-1
TTTATAGAAAGGATTGCTATAGAATGTTAGCTCGTTATGATGGAAATTTTATAGGTATCGATAAAAACCTATTTACTCTAGATAATAATTTTAATCGTTGTTTAATTAATTATGATGAATTGGAAGAAAATATCATTAATCATTTTTATATTGAATTGGAGAAAATTGGAGGCCATCTCAATTAATTGTAATGGCTATTATTTCAAGTTAAATTGAATTCTGTTGGAAAGCGGAATAGGTTTAATTCTCGCCAAAAAATGGGCAAATGTCACCTCTATGATATAACTAACAATCATAAGAGAACACTGATCTGTAACTATCCCCTAAAATAGTACAGCCTAAACGTAGAAAATTCTCTTTATTAACCCACTGAGGATTTAAATATGAAAAAATGACTGAACATCAAATCTGTAAATATCCCCCTAAAATAGTACAAATCATAGGAGAACATATTATGTGTCAAAAAATTTAGCGCAGAGTTTAAACAATAGGCAGTGGTTTGATATTGCTTTATCCACTTATCTAATGCGGATTTAGTGATGTCATATTCAGTAATAATATTTGTTTATTTTTTAGCATGTTGATATAGAATCATCATTTGTTTTTTTATTGGTAAGTAAAACGGCGTTTTTTTCTTCTTGAAATGCGATTTGTCATGGGTGATTTCTTTTGTTTTT
>NZ_LZGZ01000269.1:0-8372 GCF_001690515.1 Gilliamella sp. Fer4-1
ATTATAGATAAAGGTATGTTAAGTCTTAGCCTTTGTGTCGAAAGAGCGGATAAAAATATCTCCATAGAAAAATTTTTTTTTAGTCAAATAGAAGCAGGATATAAAGTGATCGGTGATATTATCGATAAAGGAGAGCATGTAAAAAATATTCTGGACGAGAACTTAGTTAATTTGCAACTATATATTGCTTTTTTATTTTCAAGAACTAAATTTTTTCGAGCTCATCTGCCTGAAATTTATAAAGATATTGGCGTTGTTACTGATAATCCAGATAAGTTTTTTCCTTACTTGCTATTAATTGATACCTTTTTGGAAAGTTCTTTTTTCCATCAATATTATACCAAAATATCTCTTAAAAATACAAGGAAGCCTTTAATAACAAGTGATAATCCAGTTATATGGAGAAAAGATTATATTGTATTACCAATATCTCCATGGAAATATTTGAAATTTGCAAAAGATTCTTGCTGTTCCGATGCTATTTTATATGATGATGACAAATTTCTAAATTATTGCCAATATAATCAAGCAGATAAATATCTTATTGCTGCAACAAAAGAAGATTTTGATTTCTTAATAATCTGATAGTTTTTTTATTTTGAATGTTTTTGTTAGTTATTCCATATTCAAATGCTGAAGTAATTTATTGTCAGGTATCAATATTAAATGATAACTATAAGAGAGGAATCTAGTATGGAAATGTCTTCATTACGCCAACTTCACCAAAGTATGTTGCAGATTTCAGTTGATATGCAACAGTTTAGAATAACAACTGGATCCGCTAGTTTTGATTGCTTATTTTCTACAAGAGAAGATCCATTTATTTTAGCCTTGACTTCAAGAGGTGTTAACCCTCATTTTTTTAAATTTGAAGTAATGAAGGGATATAAAATAAGGCCATATTTTGATGGTTTCTATTATGAATTGGCGGAGGTACTGAATAATGGTTTTAGCACCGGAAAACTAGAGCCTAAAAAATTCTTAGACCAACTAAACACTTCTTTGCCTACAATAGCATCTATTCAAAATAACCCTACAGTAAGTGAAGTTGTACGGTTAAGACGTGATATTATAGAAGAAAGAGAAAAGCCTTATTTTGATACATGGATATATTGGACTAGCGAAAAAAGACCAAATGGAGCATCAGAAGAAAACCGAAAGAAAACTTTATTACTGCTTGGTAAAGATGCTCTTCAACATAGTATAAAAATGAAAGCCTCATCAAAATGGAGTTCAGTTGATTTGGGCCATAATTGGAAGATGTGATAACTTCCAATTATGATCTATTTGCTATCCTGAAGTGATTTAATAGATAAGGCGTCTTGATTAGATATCTTATAGGGATATAGGTAACGTTAATTGAGCTTATCAAATAGGCGAATATTACATTCATATCTTTTATGCCTACCTATTGAATTAGCTTTGTATAGGTGTTATTTTATAAATCTAACTTAAATATAAAGAGTATAAGTGTTTAAATTTTTTAGAATGTTATGCGTAGTGGCATTTGCGTTATTTATCGTATCATGCTCCACTTATAAAAGTTCTGCCGAATATCATATAGCGCAATGGCTAGCAGAATTTCATGCTAAATTTTTATCAAAAAGTCGTTTTTATTCTGAAGTTGAACCAACGGGTAATCAACCTAAAGCAAGAGTTACCGTTATTCAAATAGGGGCAAGTGATGTTAACGTAAAGATGCGGATATATGATGAAGCAACCCATTATGACAATGGTGGTATGGTTCCTTTTCGATTTGGTGATACAGAGGCCGTAACTCCGGTTACAGATATTCATGGCGTAACGGTTTTTGGTGATTACGTCAAACCATTAAGTCAAATTAATGTCATTCCAAATAAACCATTTATTTTTGGTTTTACAGTTGGAATGTCAACTAAAGTTGAACCAGGATGGTTTCGTCAAGGTTATACCAAGTTTTTTGTTTGCAACGGGATTAACCGCGCATTTGAATTTACTCCTGAAGCAGGCAAAGATTATTTATTCTCCGTTGGCGCTAAACCAGCACAAGACGAAAAATACCATCTTTGCTTACTCAAGCTAGAAGAATGGGATAAAAGAACTAAACAATATACAAAAATACCGTTTATACTTTATGCTAAAAAATAATGTTTATCAAAAATGTCAAACCGCTTTGCAGTTTAACATTATCAATAAAAATAACACGCCAAATCAATCACTAAAAAGCAAATAAAAACATGAGGAAGATAGGAAGCCGTAATATCATCCAAAATTACTGTTTTTCCTGAAGGCTAAGTGGTTTGTAAAATCGGCACCATTTCGTTAAAGCCTCTGTGGCAAAATTAGAGCAAATTTTTCTGCAAAAAATTTGAACACCTTAGCTATACTAAGATGACCTAGAAGAGGTGAGCATCATGGATGATACGAGTAATTATAAGTAGAGCGCATTCTGTACTATGTGTAAAAATTAAAATCCCGGCTTTAGTGTTATCATCAATCGCTTATTTTATTTACAAAAACTAAAACGCCTGAAACCGCAGCTTCCCTATAAGCTATTTTTTACCCTAAAAATCAGTCAGAAAAGCTATTGATTTTATTTAAGTTTTTGTTTTGTAAAAATTAGCGATTTTTTATTTAATTTATGCGTGTGAGTAGAGGATTTCGCATCAAATCCCCGCTTTGATATTATTATTAATCGTTTATTTTATTTACAAAAGTTAAAATGCCCGAAACCGCAACTTCCCTATCAGCTGTTTTTCACTCTAAAAATCAGTCAGAAAAGCTATTGATTTTATTGAAGCTTTGTTTTGTGAAAATTAGCGATTTTTTATTTAATTTATACATGAGGGGAGGGGATTTCGCATAAAATCCCCGCTTTGATATTATTACTAATCGCTTATTTTATTTACAAAAGCTAAAATGCCTGAAACCACAGCTTTCCTATAAGTTGTTTTTCATCCTAAAAATCATTCAGAAAACCTATTGATTTTATTTAAGTTTTTATTTTGTGAAAATTGGTGGTTTTTTATTTAATTTATGCGTGTGAGTAGGGGATTTCGCATAAAATCCCCGTTTTGATGTCGTTTCTTAAGATCTTATATTTGTTAAAGCGAAATAATTCGATCAAATAGCGGATTGTTGGTCAGGCGATGGGTGACCATGAGCAATGTTTTATCTTTACAGGTTTTCTTTATTAATTGAATAATTTGTTGCTCGGTTTGTCGATCAAGACTTTCTGTTGGTTCGTCCATTAAAATTAATGGGGAATTATGCAGTAAGGCTCTTGCAATGCCGATACGGCGAATTTCGCCTCCTGATAGTGTTCGGCCACCTTGTCCAATAAGCAAGTCTAAGCCTTGATCCGTAGCTAATAGTTTGTCGAGCTCAACTTGGTGTAATACATCTATTAATTGTTGCTCGGTCGCTTGTTGATTGCCTATGAGTAAATTTTGCTTTAAGGTGTCACTAAATATCGTGATCACTTGTGGCACCATAGCAATCGTTTGTCGTAATGTTTTTTCATCAAGTTGATTGAGTTCAACATTGTTGATATAAATATTGCCTGATTGAGGTTGCCATGTGCGATTTATTAAGCTTAGCAATGTCGATTTACCACAACCTGTTTTACCAATTATGCCAATATGCTCACCATGTTCAACTGTCAATGAAAAATCAGTTAATACCGCAAAAGGCTGATTGGGATAAGTGAAATTGATTTGCTTAAATTGTAATTTTGCCACGTTTAGATCTATCGTTCTGCCTTTTGGCACAAATTTAATATCTGGTGTTTGATTGAAAATAGCGGTGGTGCGTGTGGCAGAAGAAAGCACTTGTCCTAAAAAGATAAATGCACCAGGAATTGGCATAAGGATCTCGGCACTAGCAAGGCTAACAAATACAAATAAAGCCACTAAAGGTGATAAGGTGTATTGGGTAATTAACCATAGCACAAGTAACGTTAAAAAGCCTGCAATTAGTAAGACTAATGCACTTGATAGCGCCATTAATGTTGATTGGCGCTGCTGATTATACAACCAATCTGATTCCAGTTCATCAAGCTGAGTACGATAGCGCAGTTGCGCATTAAATAGAGTCAGTTCAGCTTGCCCTTGCAGGTAATTGATTAATAATGTTCGGTACTCACTTTGTTGTTTAGCTAGCGTTTTTCCTAGCTGCTCTCCTGCTTGGTAAAAAATAACGGGCACGACAAGTAACGTAGTTGTAAGTATGATAGTAATGATTAGTGCAATGGGTAAATTGATAGTTGCAAGTCCAATAAATAAAATGCCAATGGTCACTAAAGCAGTTACAATAGGGGCAAAGAGTTTTAGGTATAAATGATCAAGCGCATCAATATCAACAATGAAGCGATTAAGTAAATCTGCTCGTTGGTAGTGGGCAAGTTGATTAGCACTTAATGGCAAAACTTTACGAAAAGCAAGCGTTCTTAGATAAGCTAAGATTTTAAATGTAGTGTTGTGATCAACCAAACGCTCCATATAACGTGAAGCGGTGCGAGCAATCGCTGCCGCACGTACGCCGGCTGCTGGCAACATATAATTAAACGAATACAAGCCAGCAACGCCAACAAAAGCGGTAGAAGCTAAAAACCATCCTGATAAAGATAATAGAAAGACACTAGCAAATAGGGTAAGAATTGATAACAATAAACCAGCTAAAATTTGCCAAAAATAGTGTTTATAAAGAGCTATATAAGGGCGCAATGTGGCTAACATAAATCCTCCTCGCTATCACAAGGTAGCTTACCTTGATGTAGCTTGCTGTGGGCTAGTTGCCAGATTTGTTCATAATTCTGCATATCATCTGTTTGGTGAGTAATGGTAATGCTGTTGGGGGCAATAGGTTGTTGATCTAGATTTTGCATGGTTTGCTTGTCTAAACTAGCCGTTGGCTCATCAAGAATAATTAATTGGCAAGGTTTTAGCATAGCTCTGGCTAAAGCAATTCGTTGTGCTTGTCCAACAGATAAACGTACGGCATCTTCGCCAACTTGGGTTTCAATTCCTTCTGGTAATTTGGCAATTACATCGGCTAATTGTGTTTTGGCAATTACCTCTTCAAGTTCTTGCATTGTGGCATTTGGCTTGCCAAGTAAAATATTATCGCGAATAGTGCTATTTAGCAGATAAGGATTTTGCCCTATCCAACTCACCTTTTGCTGCCAATCATTTATGTCTAATTGGTTAAATTCGATGCCATTAATTTTTAGCGAACCTTGATAAGGTAAAAAACCGAGCAAAACTTGCATTAACGACGTTTTCCCTGCGCCACTGGTACCAATCAAAGCCAATTTAAACGGTGCTTGCAAATTAAACGAGAGTGGGCCAACGATAAACTGTTGTTCACTGGATAGTACAATTAAGTTATTTGCTTCAATGGTTTGTAATGGTTCATTCAATTTGATGTTAGTTGCTTTAATGTTAGGTTGTTTTTGCACAATGTTTTTACTTAAAAAAGTTTCGATATTATCAGCCGCTGCGATTGCTTCTGCTTTAGCATGATAGTAGGTGCCTAAATCACGTAACGGTTGAAAATATTCAGGCGCTAAAATTAATGCAAAAAAACCAGCAAATAAGGTAACAGTTCCGTTGTATGCGCCAAAATCAAATTCTCCCAAATAGGAAAAACCAAAATAAATCGCCACAATGGCGATTGAAATTGATGTGAAAAACTCTAATACAGCAGAAGATAAGAATGCAATTTTGAGTACTTGCATCGTTTTTATACGAAAATCCTCAGAAGCACGAGCTATTTCGTTAGTTTGTTTTTCGCCTTGGTTAAATAGTCGAATGGTATTGAGACCTTTTAGACGATCTAAAAAGTGACCACTTAAATAAGCGAGGGCTTTAAAATGGCGACGATTGATATCGGCAGCCCCCATTCCGACTAAAATCATAAAAATAGGAATCAGTGGCGCTGTGCAAAGTAAAATTGTAGCGGCAGCCCAGTTAAAAGGGAATATCGCTATACAAATTAAAATCAGAGTCATGCTTGCCAATCGCATTTGTGGCAAATAGCGTGCAAAAAAGTCATGCAATTTATCGACTTGTTCAATAATTAACGTACTCCATGCGCCGATCGTGTTTTGATTTAAGTAAGCAGGACCATGCAATTCAAGTTGGTTAATTAATTGGTGTCGAATTTGCTTGCGAACTTTTTGACCTATGGTAAAGTTGATTTTTTCACGCAGATAAATAAAAAATGCCCGACCGAGTAATACCCCAATTAGACCGCCCCAAAAAGGTAAGATATCCGTAAAATAGTGTTGCTCAATAATAATTTTTTGTAAAATGATTGCAAGCAACGCAGCTTGGATAATCACTAATATTGTTAAAACAAAGCCAGTTAAAATTGAAGCCCACAAATTGGTTTTATGCATTTTTGCATGCTGTTTTAACCAGCCAAGTAAATAGGCTTGGCGTTTTTTATCTAATGACATGAAGCTCTTTACTGTTTATTTTAAGTTGTCCAAATAGTGTTCGGCATCTAAAGCCGCCATACAGCCCGTACCAGCTGAAGTAATCGCTTGACGATAAATATGATCCATTACATCACCAGCTGCAAATATTCCCTCGATACTGGTTTGTGTTGCATTTCCTTGTGTGCCTGATTGCACTTTAATATAGCCTTCATTTAATTCAAGCTGTCCTTCGAAAATGGTCGTATTGGGTTTATGTCCAATAGCAATAAATACGCCTAAAACAGAAATTTCTTCAGTTAAATTTGTATCTTGTGTGCTACGGATTCGAACGCCTGTAACGCCCATGTTGTCACCTAAAATCTCGTCAACGATGCGGTGTGTATGTAAGATCACTTTACCTTCTTTTAATTTTTGGTCTAAGCGATCCATTAATATTTTTTCAGCTCTGAAGGTATCTCGACGATGGATTAAATGTACTTCGCTAGCAATATTGGCTAAATAAAGGGCTTCTTCAACGGCAGTATTACCACCGCCAACAACGGCAACTTTTTGGTTACGATAGAAAAAACCATCGCAAGTTGCACAAGCTGATACCCCTTTGCTTTTGAAAGCCTCTTCTGATGGTAAGCCCAAATATTGTGCTGAAGCCCCTGTAGCGATGATCAATGCATCACAGCTGTATTGCGTTTCACTACCATAAAGCTTATAAGGTTTTTCGCTAAAATCGACACGATCGATGTGATCTAAAATAATTTCGGTGTTAAACCTTTCAGCATGTTCTTTCATTTTGACCATTAATTCTGATCCTGTTAAGTCAGGTGCGCCAGCAGGCCAGTTTTCAAGATCTGTGGTTGTAGTAAGTTGTCCACCTTGTTGCATTCCTGTAATTAATACGGGGGAAAGGTTTGCACGTGCAGCGTAAACTGCTGCAGTATAACCTGCAGGGCCAGAACCAAGTATTAACAAACGGGCATGTTTGGTTTTCATTTTAAATCCTTACTTATTTTGACTTTGGTCATTTTTAGCAAAACTAGTGCAATTTATAGCAGATAAGTCTAACATTATTAATCCTTATAGTGTAAAAAAAATTGATTATTGTATCAATAGGCAATCATAACAGGCTGTATTTGTATTATTTGCATTGAATTAAATTTTTGCGAATTAATTGGTTATCTTTTTCTTTTCAATTATTTTAAAGATATTTATTCTTTTTTAAACTTTGTTTGTTTTGGTTTTTTACTTTTAGTGTTTAAAATGTGCGCTTTTCTTATTCTTAAATTTTTTCCTATCATTTAGCAATAACATTTTAATTATTAGTTTACTCGACATCCTAACATAACAAGGGGGAGGTAAGATGAACAATCCTTCAAAAGAAAATGTAGAAGCAGTGCTTAGAAAAATTAGTTGGGCACAAGAGATTTTAAATTCGGTACAACAAAATATTAGCGATCCTCAAGTTGGTAATATTTTATCTGGTGTTGCCTTTATCATGGATTCGGCTTCATCTGAAGCTGAAGCGCTCTATCAATTAATTAAATAAACAATTAATTAAATAAAGCTCTGCTGTTTTTTCATTTATACCTTCATTCGCCGTTTGGCGATTGAAGGTATTCGATTGGTTAGCTTGTTGAATTGTCATCCGATAAATATGTAGTTATATCTAGTAGTGGCCAGCGAATGCGTGCTGTAGGCTCTCCTGCTCGATAGCCGAATGCTAAACATAGCCCAACACCAAATGATTCACTACTTAACTGCGGTATATATTTTTCTAAAATTTGTATTACTTTATCGTGATCAAATCCACCTATTGCACATGAGTCAATGCCTCGAAATGCAGCTGCTGTCATCATATTGGCGCTAGCGATATAATCTTGCATTTCTGACCAGTGATTAATGGTTAAACCATCAGCAAGTCCTTGCTCGCAAAAATTAATAAATGCTTGACAAGCAA
>NZ_LZGZ01000270.1:0-3062 GCF_001690515.1 Gilliamella sp. Fer4-1
ATATTGACTATATAATAAACATTATTTACTTTGAAATTGAAAAAAACTTTGTATTACCATTTATGAAGCCTTTTATTAGTATTTTTTTATTTTTGCGAACAATTGTAAATTTATGAAAATTCTGGGTGGTTTGTTTAAATTAATTTAGCTATACTCGCTTCTTTACGTAGGTGTTACATGTTTAGGATTGTATGTCGATAAAAGATCAGATTGAAGATGTGTTGCAAAATGTATTTGGTTATAAATCATTTAGAAACCAACAAAGGGAAATTATTGAATCTATTATCGATGGACGTGATACTTTAACAATTATACCAACTGGCGGGGGAAAATCTTTATGTTATCAAATTCCCGCAGTTTTGTTATCAGGAACAGCAATAGTTATTTCCCCATTAATTTCCTTGATGAAAGATCAGGTTGATCAATTATCAGCCAACGGTATTGCTGCTGCATATCTTAATGCATCACAATCACAAACCGAACAACAAGAAGTACTAGCTAAATATTTAAATCATTCGATAAAGCTATTATATGTTTCACCAGAAAGGTTGGCTGTATACTCTTTTTCAACATTAATAGATGAACATCCACCTTCATTAATCGCCATTGATGAAGCGCATTGTATTTCACAATGGGGACATGATTTTAGACCAGATTATCGTCAATTAGGTCAGCTTTCATCTCGTTTTCCAAAAGTGCCAATTGTTGCATTGACGGCAACCGCCGACAAAATGACTCAGGCTGATATTATTCATCAACTTAATTTAATCGACCCATTAGTTATAGTAAGAAGCTTTGATCGGCCTAATATTCGTTATACGGTGGTTGAAAAATTTAATCAAACCGAACAAATTGTCTCGTTTATTGAAACACAAAATGGTAATAGTGGAATCATTTATTGTTCAAGCCGTTCTAAAGTTGAAGATATGACCACAAGGCTTGCTGCCCGCGGTTTTTCAGTTGCAGCGTATCATGCTGGGTTGACGAATAATGAACGTCAACAAGCCCAAGAATCTTTTTTAAAAGATGATGTTCAAATTATTGTTGCCACCGTTGCATTTGGAATGGGAATCAATAAACCCAACGTGAGGTTTGTTATTCATGCAGATTGCCCTAGAACTATCGAAGCGTATTATCAAGAAACGGGGCGAGCAGGACGAGATGGTGTGCCGGCTGAAGCGGTACTATTGTTTAATAAAAAAGACTTAGATTGGTATTATCGACAAATTAACGAAAAAATGGATGGTCAACATAAAGACGTTGAACAACATAAAATAAATGCCATGGAAGCATTTGCACAAAGTTTGACTTGCCGCCGAATTGTGTTGCTTAATTATTTTGGTGAGGATCGAACAGAGCCTTGTAATAACTGCGATGTTTGTTTATATCCACCTGAACATTATGATGGTTTAGTTGATGCACAAAAAGTTTTATCTTGCACTTACCGTATTGGGCAACATTACGGTGCTCAATATATTATTGATGTTTTACGTGGATCTGGGCGTTCCCAAATTAAAGAAAGTGGTCATGATAAATTATCAGTTTATGGAATTGGCAAGCAGCATTCATCAGCTTATTGGCACAGCGTTATTAGGCAGCTCATTTATTTAGGATATTTATGCCAAAACATATCAACTTATACAACACTACAGTTAACGCAAAAAGCGCGTTCAATACTTAGAGGCGAAATACCGCTATCTTTGGCTAAACCTCGTTTAGAAATCGTTAAGAAAAGCCGTATAAATCGATATGCTAGAGCAATTAATTTAACAACAGTTTTATCTTACGAAGAACGAATTTTATTTGGTAACCTTAAGCGATTGCGAAAAAATATTGCTGACGCAGAGGATATCCCTCCATATATTGTTTTTAGTGATGCGACATTGCTTGAAATGGTTCAAACCACACCAGCAAGTAAAAAACAGCTAATTAATATTACTGGTGTAGGTAAAATCAAATTGGAAAAATATGGTAATTTGTTCTTAGATGAAATAAAGGAATTTATGATAAAAAACATGTAATAATTTTTTATCAATTACATATAATAACCATCTTTAGAGAATTTTGATTTATTTGACCCTATAAATAATTTTATGTATTTGCTTATTTTTTAGCGTATTGTAGTGTATAAAAATAAGTAAATGAAAATGAAAACCAAAAGATTAAAATAGTTAGTAACTAAGTTAGCTAACAAGATACTCCCCCAATTGACTTGGATGAGTGAATATCTTTTCAAATAAATTGACCATCGAAACGGCTCTTAAAGCAAAATGGCTGAGTATTTCGGTCATAACAAATATCACAGCGAAGCAACAATCAGCGCAATGATTATAGCAAAAAGCGGTGATGAGTAGTCATAGCGAGCTAGAGCTACCTTATACTATTCTCACCGCAAATTACATTATCTTTGTGTATTATATTCAATATATGGTCATGTTTAATACATGTGTAAAAAAGATTCAGGAATCTATACCATTTCACCGTAAAGATGATTTATTACATAACATCCAATTGCGAGTAATAATAAAAATGTCAATAATTGGTTTTCCACATGCTAATTGAATAGCTAATTACAGAGGCAGAGTCGGTTATTTACAACAAGCTATCTAGTTAAATTTTATCAGATTGAAGAGCAATGCTTTATTCTATGATTGGATAACTGACTGGAAAAATGAAAGGTAGGTGTGATGGTGATCGAACTCGCAACCATTTGATTAATAGTTCTTTAAAGTAGCATTTAAAATCAATTGCTTATAATTAATCAAGGGTTAATAATACCTATATAAACACATTTAGCTATATAAGGATATATCCAACCGCCATTTTATCGCCATAATTTCTTTGCGCTATAAACATGAGAATGAGCTTGGTATATTGTTCTTTTGTTATATTGATTTAGTAATTCAATGTTATTTCTATCATAATAAACATGGATTATATTACCTTGAACTTCTTTACATCTTTCAATCACTTTATTATGGTAGTCCGATGTCCATCCTTGTGTTTCTGCAAATTTATTTAAATTTGTGAAAGAATAAATGACAAAAGACGAAGAATTTAAA
>NZ_LZGZ01000271.1:0-4883 GCF_001690515.1 Gilliamella sp. Fer4-1
CTTTCTAAAATAATGATTGCGGAAGTCGCATCTACATGACCTTTTTCAAGTGCCCGATAACCGCGAGAAGCAAAAATATGTGATTTAGCTTCAACGGTTGATAATCGTTCATCTTGTAAATGGACTTGATAACCAAACATACCATGTAAACGGTTAGCAAATTTACGTGCTCGGGCGGTGAGCGGTTGCTCTGTGCCATCCATATTTAAAGGCAACCCGACTACTAAAAAATCGGGTTTCCACTCGTTTAAGACCTTTTCGATTGTTTGCCAGTTAGGAATGCCATCGCGTGCCTTAAATGAGCATAAAGGGCTAGCTGTTTTAGTGATATCTTGGCCAATAGCTGCACCAATACTTGCTGTGCCAAAATCAAATGCGATAATCGTTGCCATTGGTTATGCATTTCCCATTTGGTGTGAAATAGTATTCATATTAATGCCGAGCGATTCTGCTGCTTTTTGCCAACGTTCATTGATGGCAAGTTCAAAAATAATTTTAGGATCTGTATCGGCAACTAACCAATTGTTTCGTGCTACTTCTTCTTCGAGTTGTAGCGATTGCCAGCTGGTATAACCTAGTGCGAGCAATATATCTTTTGGCTGTTTAGGAGAACCGATAGTTTTTAATAAATCAAGAGACGTTGTAATCATCACATCGTCAGAAATTTGTATGCTTGATGAAAAACCTTGCTGTGGCGTGTGCAAAATAAATCCTTGTTCCTCAGCAATAGGACCACCAGCGAAAACGGGCTGTTCCAGTTCAGCACAATTTTTGCTTGCTGTTATATCTAAACGTGTCAGTACTGTTGATACATTAAGTTCTAATATCGGTTTATTAATGGTGATACCCATAGCACCATCGCGGTTATGCTCACAAATGTAGATAACCGAGCGACTAAATGTTGGGTCGCTTATCGTTGGCATAGCGATGATAAAATGATTTTTTAAATTCATATGTTCACATTTTTAGTAGTTTATAACGCGCATTTACCAATTTTAACTTTATGCTCAACATTACAGCGCATTAATAGCTCAGGCTCTCCAGTTTCTTCGTTGATTGATTCTGATACAATATTAAAATCCTGAGAAAGAAAAAAATCAATCGCTGCGATATTTTTTTTATAAACATGCACTAGCAGTTCATTATGGCGTTGTTTTGCTTTTTCAACGAGTGCTTTACCTGTCCCTTGTCGGCGAAAAGCCTCATCAACAAATAAACCTGAAATATAATTTTCAGTTATGCCAATAAAACCTTTTACTCCATCAAGATCTTGAACATATAATGTCGACATAGGAATGAGCATTTTTACTAATTCATAATTTTGTTTGAAAAATTGAGGATCAATAAAACGATGTGCTTGTTCATTACCTTCTAGCCATATAGCCATGACTTTATCTAAATCTGCTGTTTTATATTCTCTAATCATTTTTTGCTCTACTTATTTAATCGACGTTCAATGGCATCTATCAACATACCTGTAATGGAAAGATTTGGGTTTTTTGCCTCAATTTCACGAACACAAGTGGGACTTGTTACGTTAATTTCAGTTAGCTTATCGCCAATAATATCTAAACCAACAAATAGTAAGCCTTTTTCTTTTAACATTGGGGCAATACTTTTGGCAATATGCCAATCACTTTCACTTAATGCTCTTACTTCTCCGTGCCCACCTGCGGCAAGGTTACCTCGAGTTTCCCCTTTTTGTGGAATTCTTGCTAAACAATAAGGTACAGGTTCACCATCGACAACCAAAACACGTTTATCCCCGTCTGTTATCGCTGGTATGTAAGTTTGAGCCATGCAGTAACGTGAGTTGTGCTCAGTTAAGGTTTCAATGATAACCGACACATTTGGATCGTCAGCTTTAATTCTAAAAATTGATGCTCCACCCATACCGTCAAGTGGCTTTAAAATGATATCGTTATGCTCTTGATAGAAGGATTTAATTTGTTGAGTTTGACGAGTAACCAATGTTTCAGGCGTAAATTTTGCAAACCATGCAGTAAACAATTTTTCGTTACAATCACGTAAACTTTTAGGCTTATTTACTACTAATACGCCTTTTGCCTCAGCACGTTCTAGAATATAGGTTGCATAAATAAATTCGGTATCAAATGGGGGATCTTTACGCATTAATATTACATCAAGATCACTTAAGGGTATGGTTTGTTCATTGTTCATATCGAACCAATGGTGATCATCATTATAAACAGTTAATGTCCGTGTTGTCGCATAAGCTTCACCATTGCGTAAGAAGAGATCATTCATTTCCATATAAAAAAGTTGATACCCTCGCTTTTGTGCCTCAAGTAACATGGCAAAACTGGTGTCTTTTTTTATTTTGATATGACTAATTGGGTCCATTACAATGCCCAGTTTTATCATAATGACTCCTTACTGATTTTATCTATTCAATTGGGTTTTTATATTAAAATATAGGTATTACTTGAAGCGCTTTGTCAAGGCTTAATGGCAATACCCAAAATAATGCTTGCTGTTATCATACTCGTTACTAAGCCAGTTGCAAAGTAATCATTACTTATCGGCTATATTCTGCTGTGTTTATCCAAGATCGCCTAAGTGCACTTGTAATGCGGTAAGCGCTGTGAGTGCAGCGGTTTCTGTCCGTAACACTCTTGGTCCGAGTAAAATATCTGTAAAATGATAGTCATGCGTCATGCTAATTTCATTGTCAGACAATCCACCTTCTGGCCCAATTAATAAATAAATTTTTTTATGCTCATTGGCTAATTGTTTTATGCCGTGTTTAGCTTTAGGGTGTAAATTGAGCCTTAATCCTTCCGTTAAACTTGCACACCAGCTTTCTAATTTTATGACGGGTTTGATTTCAGGAATTATATTGCGTCCACACTGTTCACAAGCTGAAATCACAATTTTTTGCCACTGTTGTGTTTTTTTATCTAATCTTTCGATATCGAGCTTAACTCCACAACGTTCAGAAAGTAGTGGCGTTATACTACTGATACCTAACTCAACCGATTTCTGAATAGTAAATTCCATTTTTTCGCCGCGTGATATCACTTGCCCCAAATGGATCTCTAATGGCGATTCGCGATTATCTAAAACGGACGAAGCTGTTTTGACTGTAACCGATTTTTTATTGACTTCATGAATAATTGCAGGGGTAATATGATTAGATCCATCAAATAAGATAATTTTTTCACCGACCTTCATTCTTAATACACGAATAAGGTGGTTAAACGCATTATCATCCAAGGTAATAAGGCTATTTTGCTCAATAATAAAAGGTTGAAAAATTCGAGTCATAATTACGGATATTTAGTATTATTTAAAATAAATTATAGCGTAATTTAACAAGATTCGGTAATCTCTATTTAATGTAATTAGGCATTTGGAATCGGGTATGAATACATACAGCAAAGATAGGGTACTGATTGAAGGATTAACTGTTCTAACAACCATCGGCGTCTATGATTGGGAAAAGACCATCAAGCAGAAGCTAGTTCTTGATCTTGAAATGGCATGGAATAATAAACCTGCTGGCGAAAGCGATAATGTATCGCTTTGTTTAGACTATTTTAAGGTTAGCCAAACGATAACACACTTTATTCAATCTTCAAAATTTGAGCTGATTGAATGTGTAGCAGAGCGAGTCGCTGAAATGATTATTAAACAATTTTCTGTTTATTGGTTGAAAGTTAAAGTATCTAAACCAACAGCAATAGCGAATGCTCGGAATGTTGCTGTAATTATTGAACGTACAGCAAATTACTAAACTAAATTGATTGTCAAAGAAGGCTATCAGGATGGCGAATCAAAAACAAGATTTAACGGTTCAAAAAAAACATCATACTGCTAAAGGGTTTAAGCATGATGCATCTTTTAAAATTAAAATTGGCGAGTTTTTACGTTGGCGTTTTAAGCGTAAAGTATTACCACCTAAAGCAGGTTATCATACTTTTAACCAAACATGGTTTGAGCCAATCAATCTCAGTTTACCTGATGATAGAGTTTGGTGGATTGGCCACTCAACAACATTGATTCGTTTAAACGGTAAGATGATTTTAACTGATCCTATCTTTTCTAAGCGGGCTTCACCTTCGCAATTCATAGGACCTAAACGGCGAACACCGCCAGCTTTAGATATTGAACAATTGCCGCAGATTGATTTTATTGTTATTTCACATAACCATTATGATCATCTTGATTCTCAAAGTATTCAGCAATTATTGGCTCGTTTCCCTCATGTTGTCATTATGGTTCCGCTTGGTTTAAAAAGAACATTACTAAAGTGGGGGGCTAAGAACACTATTGAATTAGATTGGTGGGATTGTAAAACTATTGATGGGCTTACTTTTTCTGCTACCCCAGCTGTACACTGGAGCAATCGAGGATTGTTTGATGTGAATAAAGCATTATGGTGTGGTTGGATGATCCAATCTAAGATTGCTAATCAAACAAAAACAGTCTATTTTATGGGGGATACTAGCTATTGTGTTGAATTAAAAGAGATTGCTAGGCGTTTTCCTTCAATTGATTTGGCATTAATACCTATTGGTGCTTATGCGCCACGTTGGTATATGAAATCACAGCATATTGACCCCAAGCAAGCTGTTCAACTGTACGATGAATTACAATGCCATTCAGCCATAGCTATTCATTGGGGAGCATTTGAATTAGCTGACGAGCCATTAGATGAACCGTGCCAGTTATTAAATGAATATAAAGCAAACCGCCACTTTAATCTATTAAAAATAGGTGGTACTTTAGCTATTAATCACATTCATTCTGAATTAAAATAATTCCCATAAAAAAAACAGCAATGCTGTTAAATATTTAATGCGTTTGCCCAAAAAAGGAGAATGAAATGAAATCTACGGTTATTGGTTTGTCTTGTTTGA
>NZ_LZGZ01000272.1:0-16459 GCF_001690515.1 Gilliamella sp. Fer4-1
CTTTGCCTAATTTCATCAAAATACGGCTTATCGTTATTTTGTATATGAACAAATACTACCTCATTAAAAAGAACGTCATCCAAATGGCTATTTTGCAAATAACCATTTAATACTGGCCAATTTTGGAAGCCTGTAGTTGCTTTAAATTTAAGATAATTTTCATCATTCCACCCGTTTTGTTGTAACGTAGCGGTCGAACCACTACTGGCTAACTCGCCATTTTGGGATATACGAGGGCGATGAAGTGTTATGGCTTTTTGCATTAACCTATCAGGGGATGTTTGCCATATCGACATACTGTTCCAAATTGTTACACGGTTAAAATTGATATTATTTTTATCAGATCTGGCTAATGTCGTTTCTTGGTATTGTTGTTGTTTTATATCCCAAAAGTAAAATGTCGCACCAACGGCTCCTGTTCTACTTTGCCACCAACGTCCCCCTAATGGTAATAAGTCAAGTGCTTGCTCTGTTGTTTTATATTGGCGCGTTATCTTACCTCGCAATTTGCTAAGCGGTTCACCTTGATTATGTAATAGCATTTCGGTATAAGCTTTTATCTGCCCCAAAAACAGTAAAATATCTTGTTCTTCAACGGTAAAATGGCGGTTAGCCAGTAACTCAACCAATTGACATAGTTGCCTAAGCATTGCCGCCAACCGCGGTAAATTTTGTGTTTTGGCTGATATATTGAATAATTGTAAATGCGATAGTTGATTATGACTAATATGAGATAAGCCTTGATAAATAAGCTTATAAATATATGTTTGAATCTGTTTTATGAGGGTAATTTCTTCAAGTGAAAGTAGTTGAGTCTCATTTTTTATCTGATCTACGGCTACTGGCCATTGCCATGCTTGATTATTTTGTTCAAAAAGATAAGCAATAATGGCTAAATGCACGGCCATTTTTTGTTTTATGGGAAGTGCTGAGATCATCCCATCAAAACCTGTTCCTGCTATATAAATAATAGGTTCAGAACTTTCAGGTACCGTAATACGTAGTTGCGATTGTTGCGATTGTTGGTATTGAATTGTCAGTAAATTATTTTTTTGCCAATTGCATACAAGTTCATAAGCCGTCAGTGTGTTCGCTTTACCTGCTTTTTTTAAAAGCTTGCTGGCATCTAATGATAATAATTCAGTTAACACGTTAGTTAAAGGCGTGATTGGCTTAATCTGATCTTGTTTAGCCTGATTATTAACTTTATTCAAATCATCTAATGGCGTTAATGGTTTTATTGGGCTTCTATCATCTCGTTTAGTGCAATGAGAGGGAGTTTCTTCTGGTACTGAGTTATTTGCTGAACTATTTGCTAAACTATTTGCTAAACTATTTGCTGAACCATTCGCTAAACCATGCTCCGAATTATGCGCTTGCAACCATAAAACAGCCGATATGATATGCTTACAATGCCCATGCGCTGGGCAACTGCAACTAGCGGCTTGAATCCCTTGTGCAGGCAAACAAACTTGTTGTCCATCAGCATTGAATTGCAAAATATTATTATTTTCTTGCTGAATAAATTCAATTTTATTTGCCTCAATATCTTTACGAGCGCGGCGAATTAAACCAATGTTAGCATAAAGCGCTAAAGCGTCTTGATCATAATTTAAATAAATTTGCTGCCAACTCATTACATAACCTCCGCTAACCAAGTAGCAAAATGTTCAGGCGTTAATGCAGCAATTTGCATACCTCGATTAGCTAATTGCTGTGAGATTTGCAAATCATAAACCGGCTCGGCATTGTCGTCTAATGCGGCTAATCCTAACATTTTAATGCGGTTACTATTCATCCTTGACACGGTGGTATAAAGTTCAATGAGTGATCCCCCTTCGCAAAAATCACTAACCAATACCATAATAGTTCGATGCGGGGTTTTGACTTTTTGTTCAGCATAATTAAGCACTTTTGCAATGTTTGTTCCGCCACCTAACTGAACGCTCATAAGCACTTCAACAGGATCGTGAGCTAAATGAGTAAGATCAACAATTTGCGTGTCAAAAACAAACAAGTGCAAATTAATTGTAGGTAATTTCGCCAAAATACTTGCACAAACCGCAGAATAGATAATTGAGTTATTCATTGATGCACTTTGATCAACACATAAAATAATATCCCAAGGTAAATGCCTATTCATTCGCGAGTTGAAAATGACATTTTCAATCATCAGTCGCTGGTTGTTTTGATCAAAATGTTTTAAGTTGGCTTTCATTGTAGCTCGCCAATCGAAGTTTTGGCTACAACGTATTTGGGAAGGTCGAAATCGATGTTTTTTACCGCTTATCGCATTAATAAAATTGGGTTTAATTTTTTGTAAGATCTGATCAACAACCCTTTGAATCAATTCTTTTACTGCCAAATAAACCTCTTTTTTTAATTGCCCCCGAAAATTCATTAATAAATGCAGCGAATTCATATTGGGTTCTAACGCATTAATAACGCTAGGATCGTTTAAGAACTCGTGTAATTGATAACGTTCTATTGCTTGCTGTTGCATTCGTTCAAAAGTGCTTTTAGGAAATAGTTTTCGCGTTTTATTTAACCAATTAATGGTGTTAAACACAGAATGATGATTGCTACCGCCCTTCCCTTTGTGCTTTGTGTGATCTTGTTCATCCACGTTTAACCCTCGTTGACGGTATTCATGCCGATAAAGGAAATCTAATGATTGTGCTAACCTAAGATCATTTTTATCGAATGCTATTTGATTAAGGTGATGATCAGCATATTTACCTAAAATCAACCGCCATCGTTTAATATGATTAACGGTTTGAGTATCGATTATTGGTTTATTATTATTCATGTTTATACCTTACCGTTTAAACCAATCTTGGAGTTGTTGTTGATTAATATACTGGCAAATAGCAAATTCTAAAGCGAGTGTTTTTTGTAAGTCGTCATCACTAAATTTATATTGTTCAAAGTCCATGCTCTGCTTTTTAATATGATATTTTTTAGCAATTTTTTCAGCAATTGTCGCATTTTGTTTCGGCGTCAACTTTGCAAAGGCATATCGTAAATCAGGCAGTATTTGTATAAATTTTTCTTGATCCCAATGTACCAACAATTCATCAAGGCTCATTAGCAGTTGCGACGATTGAATAAGTAATTCTGGTGAACATTGAATCAAGCCAGTTAAATAACTACTTACCTGTTCATATTGAGCACCTAAATCAAAAGCAATTTTTATTTTTTCATCAAGTTCTGATTGGCTAATTTGCGAATCTAGGTAGCAGAGACTATCAATGGCACCACGAATTAGTGGCGCTTGGGTTAATAAAGGCTGTAAACGTTGTAAATTAAAATAAAAATCCTGCTTAAGCTTTTTCGAGTTAAGTTGCTCAGGTAAATTATTGAGTAGATCTCTAAGTGATAATAATGTATTGAAATTTTCTTGCTGTTGTTGCTCATCTGATTGCTTTAATGTATCTAGTAAGAAAAAAGCTTGCCTTGGTACTTTAGCTAATAAAGCTAACAAAGTGGCACTATCATTAAGCGCTAAAAAATCACGCCCCTGCCATAAATAAAGTAATCGATGCCCACAATCAACTAATGATGACAATGTATTGCCCGTATCTAAGTATTTTGATAGCTTTGTCAATAACGTTGTAAAATAGGATGGAAATCCCATTAAAGCCGCTTTTAGCATAATTTGAACAACAAGTTGGCAAGGTTGGGTTATGCCATCTTCGGTTAATGACTCCATCAATAGATGTAGTTTTTGTAAAGCGATGTGTTCTAACCGAGTGCCTTGTTGTGATAGCTCAATTAACTTGGCTTCAACCATTGGTGTCCATTGGTATTGCCAATCTTCAAACATGATGGTTAACCGTGTTCCATACTGGTAATTGGGGCCATCAAGGCGCTGGGCAAAGCCAACATCTAAAAAAGCCAGCAGATGTAAAAAACGGCTCCGTTGCCGATGTTCAGGTTTACGGTAAATATCAATATGTGCAATTTTAGGTAATGTATCGTCTAATTTAAAACGATACTTTTTGAGCATTGCGTAAACCTCATTGACTAACGGCGGTGAAGCAATGTTACTTGGGATTTTGCCAAATTGGTCGCCCGATAAAGTACGATGAATTATTTGCCAAAATTCTCCACGCACATCATGAATGCTACCCTTGATAAAGGCTGACTGTATACCATCAAGTAAATCATATCGTCCTGGACCACAATGCCCTCGTAACTCGGCTAATAAATAGGTTTGTTCAATCGCAGATTTTAAGGGTACCAAGCCAATTTCATTATTGGCACCATTATCAACACTTTGCTGTTTTCGTAATTGCTGCACAATATTTGATAAAAATTGTAAGGCTTGTGCTTGTCGGTGATCTTGTGTGGTTTGTGATTGATTTTGTTCATAATTTTGTTCATAAGTTAGCATTGACTGCCACACTTCTTGATAATAAGCAGGAGAAGGCATACCGGCAAAATAGCCGTTTAATGCATCAAGGCGCTCAAAACTATAACGAATAAGCCAAGTTCGATCACCATCATTTTTATTTTGCCATTGTTTCGCCTCGTGCTGTTGATTTACTTTATTAATTTTTGCTTTGTTCGGTACAATGAGTTTTGCGTTCGCCAATCCCTCATACAGCGCTAAAGTGTGAAATCCTCCTGTGACAACGACAATTTTTGCCTCTGGCATGGACTGTTTTAATTGCCTAATAGCCGTTATCATATGCTGTTCTCGCTGGCTAGAGCCCTCTAATTCAAGCGATGAAGCAGTATACTCTAGCCTTGCCATGGCACACCAAATGAAAGTATCTTCAAAAAAAGTGCGCCAGTTAGCAATATCAGCAAAATCACGTAATTCAAACAAATGTTCCCAAACTTCATCATGATCACGACAGTGTAATTTTCTAGCTAATTGCGTAATATATTCACTGTGTTTCAAATAGGTTTCACATAACAATGATGCATCATGCTTTGGCATCATTTCTTGAACAGCTTGCTCAGCCCAAGGTAGATCAATAAATTGAATATTGGCATGGTATTTTTTTGCCAATTGCATTGCTTGCCATTCAGGTGAATAACTACAAAATGGGTAAAATGCGGTGCGCGTAATCAATTCCGTTGCTGATAGCAATTCATTATCGTTATCTTTTTCGTTATCTTTTTCGTTATCTTTTTCGTTATCTTTTTCGTTATCTTGCTCGTTACCTATCGCCAGCTCTTCATTATTTAGGTATTTTGCTATTTGGATATCAGCTTGACAAAGTATGGCTATAGGTGGCTCAGTTTCGTGATGTAATAATTCATCGAGTATGGATGAAAAGCTCGCAGGCGCTTCAATTAAAACATGGGTAGGTTTAATTTGGTTAATCAGTTGCCTAACAGCATAGCTACAAGCAGGACTATGATGACGTACAGGCGCAAAATAGATCTGCTGTTGTTGCAAAGCATCTTTACCTATTAAAGCATGTTGTAGGCGTTGTGGTAATTGTGATCGGCTCATTATCATTATTGATTAATTATTTCCAAAAATGTTTAGATACCTGATAAAACGAGTGCCATTGCGATGAATGTTTAGCCCGTTCACGCACCACATTATCCATATAAAATTGAATGCGTTTGATATCGTCAGCATTATCTTTTAAAACAACACCTATCAGTTGTTTGGCAATCTGCCCCCCATTTAGTGTGCCATCACCAAAATAATAAGCATCTAATGCTGAAGCATGCACAATATTCACAGCTTCAGCCGTTGACATCACGGCATCAGGCACTTTAAGGTGAGTGCCATTTTGCGTTTGCCCTTGTCTTAGCTCTTGAAATGTGGTCACTAGCAGTTCAATGACATCAATAGGGACAATGACTTGTGATTTTAATTCGCCTAATTCCTGATTAAGTTGTGTTTGAATTAATTCTATTTCGAAATTTTTATCTGTAATAGGATTAACCGTTTCAAAATTAAAGCGACGTTTTAATGCAGCCGACATTTCGTGCACACCACGATCGTGCAAGTTTGCCGTAGCAATAAGATTAAATCCAGGCTTAGCACTCATTTTTACACTTTGCCCCATTTCAGGGATCATCATTTGCTTTTCAGACATTAATGATACCAGTACATCTTGAATTTCGGGTGGGCAACGCGTGATCTCTTCAAAACGAACAATTTTACCTTGTTGCATACCATGGTAAATAGGCGAGCCGATTAATGCGCGCTCTGTTGGTCCTTCGGCTAATAGTAAAGCGTAATTCCAAGCATATCGGATATGATCTTCACTGGTGCCAGCCGTGCCTTGAATAGTCAGATTTGAATCGCCACTAATTGCTGCCGCTAGCAATTCAGACAACATCGATTTAGCGGTCCCCGGCTTACCGACTAACATCAAACCTTGTTTACCAAGTAAAGAAACAATTGCCCGATCGACCAGCGGATCATCACCAAAAAATTTACGACTAATGCCCAGCTCTTTATTACCTAAAATAAATTGCCGTACTAATTTGGGTGATAAGTTCCAACCTTGAGGTTTATTGTTTGCATTATCTAATTCAAGTAGCTTATTTAGCTCATCAGCATAACGTTGTTCAGCACTTAAACGAATAGCTTGTGCGTTTTTTACCATAATAGCTTCTGCTCCCATTTTGGATCAAAACCACTGCTGGCCTTAGCAACAGCCATATAATCAGCATAGCCTTCTGCAAGCAATACGGGCGGCACTTGATTAAGTTCAATTGCTCGGTGTTTTAAACCGGGTTTTTTACTAAAATACAGGTTAAAAAGTGCCACAGGAACATTTTCTTCAGGTACCATACTGCCGCTAAATTCAATATTGATATACAGATTAAGGCCAACAAAATATTTATAGTAGCCATAAAAACAACCTGCGTCTTCAACAGCATCACGTTTATAGCCCAATTTTGTTAAAATGCCACGTAGGGTAAAGCTATCAGTTAACCAGCCAAAGCATTCATTGATAATATTATTTTCAACTTTACTCACATCGGGTAATGAGTGTGTAAACTGCTCAAATAGTTGCGTGACTTTGTAGTCTTTAAGATGATGTTGCCATGCTTTTATGTTATCACTTGATAGCAATGCCGAATGTGCAACAGCGATTTTATTTACTTGATTTAATGAAATTTCATCATCGTCTGTAGTAATTAAGCTACCATCTTCGGTTGGCCTGAAGCTATTTACAATTTGCCCTTTGTCATCTAATTCAAGCCAAATTAAACGTTGAACAAGCCTTCCCACAATTGGATGTGGTTGCAAGTATTTTTGCCAATCCTCAACTCGCCAATGGCGCTGTGCGCACATGGCTTCATAAAAACGGGTCATTTGCATATTGAGTAATTGCGTTAGCTCTTTTTTGCTGTTAGTAAACTGTTTTTTAGCTTCTTTCACTAACGTTACATCTTCACTTTTACGTGCTTCAGGTAACGCTTTAATTTCATCACCATCTGAATTTTTTAAATGCCATTTAAATTTATCATCGAAACTCGCCGTAAAAATTCGTTCGCCATAATCGAGCGTTAACACCCCATTATCATCTAACCCTGCGGTAGAAATGGTGCGATCAGCGAGTTCATCGGTCGTCCAACCATTACGCTTCGCAATATTTTCCACCAATAATCGTGCTTTTTCTTGTATCGATGCGGTACGATAACGGCGTGCAAGCGATAAGAGGAGTTGCGTAATAAGTGGATCATCACTATTTGCAAGTGGTTCAAGCATGGCCTCAATTTGTGCTCGTCGTTGTTGATGATCTTTCATATAGTTACGTACTAGTGAAACCGCAACACGACCTTCAATACCACGAGTTAATGCTAATAGACCTTTTGCTTTAATGGCCGATCCAAGATAGACGGCAAGTGTTTCATTTTTTATCTCTTCAAATATTTGTTCAAAAGTGATATTGGCATAACTTGGGTAATATTGAGGATATTGTTGATACCACTTGATACATTGTTGTAAGCGCTTATCCGCCAATAAATTGGCTTGTGCCTCAGCCTCTTCCACTGTTGGTCTACGAGTATCTTGTTTGATAAAACTTTGTAAAATAAATTCGCCTAATAGTTGTTGGCTTGACAAACTTAATAAACGGCTATAAATGCCTAATAATGGGTTAGCGGGTTCTTTCAACTTGACCGCTAACCATACCCACCATTGCACAATTTGTGGATCAACATCTTCTCCATTTTGCCAAGTTAATGATGGTATTAGCGTTACATCAAACCAATCAAAATCAGTAGGTTTTTTACCTTTTAAGCCTTTTTGTGCATCGGCTAATAGTTTTTTAGTGGTTAATTGCTGGCTAATATCTTCACCAATTTTTTCAAGCGCAATTAATAATGACGCTTGTACGGTTTCGCGCTTTTCTTTTTGTAAAGCCTCATTTAATGCTTTAATCGAAGATTTTTGCCCTAACTGTGCAAGCCAATTAGCTGCTGCAATACGCACTTCTTGTTTAGCCGATGATAACGCCTGCTCCACTTGGTTGTGAATATTTGGTATTACACTTAAAGCATCTTGCGCTGTATAGCGTATTTGTTTGCTTTCTTCCAAGGCTAATTCACATAGATAAGAAACATATTTAGCAGGCAAAGTTGGAAAAGTTTGTAATATTTTTATAGCGCTCGCTTTATCTATATTGATATACGACCAGATTTTGTTGGCTGGAGCAAATCCCAACGCCTCATCAAGCAAAAATTCATGTTCGGCAAAAAATGGCCATAATTTGTTTGGCTCATTTTCATAGATCTCATGATAAGTGTCTGTGGTTAAAAATGGCAAAGCAATAGCATAGAGAGAACGTTCAGGATCATCAAGTTTTGCTAATACATAGGCTATCTGCCTAAGATCAAAGTCTTTTAAAAATTCGTTTTTTTCATATAATTGTTGAAAATAATAAATGCCAGAATACTTATCAGTCAATCTAGCCGCACGCAAAAAATGAAAAAGCGTACATTCGGGTAAATTTTGTAGCCTATTTTTAGCCAATACAAATGACGTACTGAAGCTATTATCTATTTTTTTAAATAATGCCGAAAGTTCAATTTTACCATTTAAATAGTGATATATATCATCCAAATCTTTCGATGTGACCGCTTTTAAAGCTTTATATGTTTCTGCTTCTGTCGTCCAATTTGTTAAATATTTTTTATTATATTCAGCCTCTTTTTGCGCTGCTTTTTCACATTCTATCAAATATTCTTCATAATTTTGTTGCAAAATATCTCGAGCATTGATTGGTAAATCAATATCTTGTATTGGCTCGAAATCAGCAATGACCAACGTTGCTTGTTGTTCAACGGCATTGGCACTTTCAAGCCGAGACAGTGCACTTTCAATTGTCGTAATAACGGTTTTATTTGTTTCGCTAGCTAAGGCTTGTTGTAAAATTGTCGGATCTGATGACATTCTAGCTTGTAATGTCGCAGCACTGCTACGTTGTTTAACGGTACCTGAGGTTAATAACCGTTGTAAATGTGGTTGTACTATTTCGCGCGGAGAGCTAAGTAGCATTTCCGTTGCTAGCTGGCTAACTTGTTTTGAGCTATTTAATGACTGTACAGCAATAAAGTCAATCATCATTGTGTGGAGCTCAGGATGTTGTTGGATATATTTTAATTGCTCAACTTGCCCTAATACCGCAATACCTTGCTCGGGTAATTGTTTGAAAATCTCGATATGCTCAATAATATAAGGTAATAAATCATTAATTATAAAGAAATTTCTGAAATAACTCTGATAGTTAATTGAAATATTTTGACGATCAAAAATAGCCATTAGTAACTTTTGGCTTAATTCAGGCTCTTGAGCATCAAGCAATTGATGTAATTGTTTAATTGACCAATTTTGTCGTTGATCCTCGTTAATACAATCTGTCATTGTGGTAATCAAACCATCATATAGCAGATATAAAAACCAAGATGGTACCTGTGAAGTAATGAGTTTAATAAAGTGTAAATTGCTACAAACTGAGGCTAAAACTCGGGCAAAACGGGTTATCTGTTCATTAGAATACTCATCAGTCCAACGTTGGTAAAAAGCTATTCTTGCATCTTCCGATGAATTCGCTTTGTCATCAAGGCTAATGATATACAAATCACAAGGTCTTCTAAGTAATTCATAAAGATTTTTCGTCGAGTTTGAAGATTGGCTTAACTGATTTAAATCAACCAACACGTTTGGGTCTTCACCATATAAAATATATTGAGTAATACGTTCTGGCATGGCTTTATTCAATTGCTTTACAGGTTCAAATATGGCGGTAATTAGTTGTTGTGATGATAATTGATTTATTTTATTCATAGTTCTTTCTCCATCCATTCTGGATTCAATCTGTCTAAAGCGTTCGCAACGGCTATATAATCAGCATAACCTTCAGCAAATTAAAAAGGTAAAGAAAATTTCGTTAAAAATATCTGCGATATATCGCTTTGCCTTTTGCTCGCTTGGTATTATTCTGGCTAATAAGTCAGTAAATTGTCGCAAATCTGCTTACTGGAGTTATTCCTCTTTTTCAAAAAGTAAATCTAAATTATGGGTAATTTGCATATTTGTTTCAATATAATATGCCCGTAATAAATGCTGTACATGGCATTCTGGTAATTTTTGGAGACATTCTCGGTACAACGTAAGTAATAGTAGATTGTTTTGGCAAATAAATTGATTATTATTGTTTAGATCTAAACTGGCTTCTTTTTCAGCGCCATTTAAATAAGCAAAAACATCATCAAGAGTATCTGATGTCCATGCTTTTAATTTTGCATTACGTTCATGAGCATAATGATAATTTCTGCTCCAAATCGCATTATCATCAGCTTCGTTTTTTGCTTTTGCGGCTAACATGACTAATTGCTGCGCATAATTTTGTTGCATAGTCTGCCTGAAACTAGCTGGTAAAGGGCTTTCTTCAATTGGGTAATAAGGTGGAATATTAAGCTCTGCTAGTGACGATACTGATTGATTCAAACCGCTATTCCTTATTTTAACTAATTTGTTATTTATATAATTATTGTAGCTATACTAAAAATAGATAATCTTTTTAAAAAGAATCCTACATAAAATTTACTCTATTAACATCTTCTTCCTCTCAAGAACGAGATTTTACGGTTTTTCAGATAAAAATAATTTATCGGATATCAGTGCCGAGCATCACACCTTGGGACAAAATAGTCGTGCAATGGGTGCATAAATTGAAAAACAGGAGTACAAGCAAACGATGATGATTTAAAACCAAATACAACAGGTGGTTCATTCTTTAAAATTTTACCTGTCCATTGATATATAGGCTCATCTTTGCTATTTAAGTTATTTAACGGGTAAAACATGTCGCCTTCCATTATACCGTCAATCACATTCGTTATTATATTGGAGTCAGAGTCTAATATAATTAAATGTCTTGCGATGATTTCACCACTATGGAAAAATGCACTTTCGTTTTTTATTGTATAATTTTCTATAAAAAAACGAAAACCATTTGCTTGAGCCAAATAACTATCCACTTTTTTTAAATCTTTCAAATCGCCATCAAATGCTAAAGAGGTAATGTCATCATTTTCATCAAGAACAGGAGAATCCTTTTCATCAATTTTGTTCCAAAATAAAGGCGTTAAGGGCTTTTGAACAAAAGGATTTTCTTTACCAATATAAACAAGATTGCTATATGAATAATCTTTCAATCCTTTTGAATCTAATTTAAAACCAAACATATAATCAGATAAATAGAAAGGACCATCATCTGCGTCTTTATAAGGATTAACAATAGCTAAAACTTTTAAGCTATTAATAGGAAATGATTTTAAATAATTTTGATCATAATCATAAATAAAAACAGTATCGTCTTCAGATATCCCCACTTCAGAAAAGAACTTAGCTCGATACGAATCAGTTAATAAATATTCTTTCTTTTTATAATTTTTTCTTTTGCCTTCTGGAATCAAAAAAACACTTTCCTTATTTTCTTCATCATATAACTTAATATCATCAGATAATGAAACAAACATAAAGTTAGGATCATCTTTAATATAATCAATAGATGCTAGTGAATATACTCGAATATCCTTCCGATAACCACTACCATCAAACTCTATCAAAGTGTTGTTTTCAAGGTTTTTTGCATAATTATAAAAACTAGGCATAGCTAAAGTAAAAATACAAAAAAAGTAGAATACTTTTTTTATCATAAGTTCACTTGCTCCTTTAACCAAGCAATTTCTTGTGCCCAAATATCCGGATCAATGGTTTCCAATATAAGCGGAATTTCGTCAATTCTTGGATCTTGCATGATATATTTAAATGCCTCTTCGCCAATATTACCTTTGCCTAAGCTATGATGGCGATCAACATGGCTGGCAAATTCGCTTTTGGCGTCGTTTAAATGCATGCCTCGCAAGTATTGAAAACCTACAATTTTTTCAAATTCGGCAAAGGTTTCTTGGCAGGCTTTTTCAGTACGGAGATCATAACCTGCGGCAAAAGCATGGCAAGTATCAATACAAACCCCCACTCGTTTTTTGTCTTCAACTTGATCAATAATTTGCGCTAAATGTTCAAATTTATAGCCTAAGTTAGATCCTTGCCCCGCAGTATTTTCAATAACAGCAACCACATTTTGTGTTTTATCAAGCGTGATATTAATCGATTCGGCAATGCGCGATAAACATTCATCAACCGAAATCTGTTTTAAGTCACTACCTGGGTGAAAATTAAGTAATGTCAGTCCTAGCTGTTCGCACCGTTGCATTTCGTCTAAAAAGGCAGTGCGAGATTTTTCGAGCTGTTCTCGATCTGGATGGCCTAAATTAATTAAGTAACTATCGTGCGGTAAGATCTGTTTGCTAGTAAAGCCATACCTTTCGCAACGTTTTTTGAAGCTGTCGATGATTGTGGGCTCAAGCGGTTTGGCGTGCCATTGTCGTTGATTTTTGGTAAATAGCGCAAATGCGGTTGCGCCAATTTGATAGGCGTTAATTGGGGCATTGTCTACCCCACCTGCTGCACTTACATGTGCACCAATGTATTTCATGTTGTGTCCTAATAACGTTGTTGGTTGATAATTAGTTGGAACCGCTATTGCGTTGTAGCTGATCACGTAAATTAGGTGGAACCCCTTTAATCACTAGAGAGTCAGTTTGCGGATCCCACTTAATGCGCTCCCCTAATAAATTCGAATCGAAGCTTAATGTTAATCCCCCACCACTACCTGAGAATTTTTTAAGCTGACGCAGTGCACTGCGATCAACGGGAAAGGTTTCTTCTAAATCATATTCACTATTTTTAATAAATTCAATAAAGTTATTGTCAACACTGGCTGGTAGTTCGTTGGCCAAATTTTTCAGTTCAATTTCTTCGCCTGCTTGTAATTGGGCTTGACAGTAGTTATAAACGTTTTCGCGCGCGCTGGTTTTGTCTTGTTTGTCAAATTGCATTTCTTGACAGTAATCATCAACCGCTTTGACCAGCGTTTTATTTTGCGCTTTTGCATCTAATCCCTCACTTGCACCTAAATAGTCCATAAAAAAGTCAGATACTTTTCGCCCTACTCGTCCTTTTAAAAAAGTTAAGTACCGTTTTGAGTCAGCTTCGGTTTCCCACTCGGTAATGTCAACTCGAGCAATAATGTCAGCATGAGCGATATCTAGGTATTGCGTTTCGCTAATATCTAAGTCTTCATTAACTAGCATACTTAAACAGCTGTTTAATACCGCAATAATCAGGTATTCAACCGCTAAATAGCGATACTGACAAAATACGACCGTACCCCCTTCAGCAAAAGGATATTTAGCCAGTTCATTACGCAGTTGTTTGGTTGATTCCTGACTAAAATGTAAAAAGTCTTGATTACCAAGACGTAACTCTTTTAGCGATTGCTCAAACAAGCTGTCGCTATTAAATAGCCCATAAGCTTTGCTTTTGTTGTTATAAATACGGTTGATATCTTCAATTAGATTAACAACCGCCTGCTCATTACTTAGCATTGAATCACGAAGTTGCAGTTCGATTTCTGTATCACTTTTTCTAATTAATTTATGCAGTATGATCTTTTCTATCTGTACGCTCATTGGTGAGGTTCCTATTGGATCGCAATAATCATTAAGAGCGTTATTTTATCAAAGCGTTGAAAAAGTGCTATTAACAATTTACCAGTCTGTTAAACTAGCACAATCAAATTGCATCAAATAGATACTCAAATGCATCATTACCTAAAATTTTTTGACAAGATTTAACCGCCATAATGGCAATGAATATATTAGGGTAGTTGCTATAGACCACTGTCAGTAATAATTAAAAATAAGTAAAAATAACAAACCGTGTTTATTATTTTGGTAATATAACCAACAAACTGGCATGAATAAATCATAACGAATTTCAATAATGATTATATTCTTTTAACTCAAACACATAGTTATCTGTAACTTCTGTACATATTTAACAGCAGGAAATTAAAAGCAATGGCTCACTCTCTTGATGTTTATAACGATTTTAAAAATAAAAAAATTAGTGCATTATTTTGGCAATATGCACTGCCCGCCGTAATTGGAGCGATTGTCAATACGCTTTATAACATTATTGACGGCATTTTTATTGGTCACTGGATTGGCCGTGAAGCATTAAGCGGTGCTGGTATTATTTTGCCAGTTATGAACCTAGCTGCAGGCATTGGTATGCTAGTAGGTATTGGTTCTGCTAGTCGAATTTCGATTTTTTTAGGTCGTGGCGAGAATGAGAAAGCCGAAAAAGTCGCAGGTACCTCGTTTATGCTAACCGCAGTGCTGAGTGGCATTACGCTTTCGTTATTGCTCTATTTTGTTGATCCTGTGTTGCACTTTGTGGGTTCAAGCCCAGAGAATCATGTCTATGCCCGAGAGTTTTTAACGATTTTTTTACCCGGCAGTATCTTTTTAACGCTTACCTTTAACTACAATAATATGATGCGAGCGAGCGGTTACCCCTTTAAAGCGATGGTCACCATGTTTGTTAGCGTAATTGCCAATATCATTTTGGCGCCAATTTTTATTATTGGTTTAGGTTGGGGCATGCGCGGAGCAGCTTTTGCAACAACACTATCGATGATGATTAGCTTTGTATTTGTTATGCAACACTTTTTAAATAAGAATAGTAATATCAAACTTTATCGTCGTAATTTTAAGCTGGACTTTTCAATTGCTAAATCAGTGATATCAATCGGTTTGTCGCCTTTTTCAATGCAAGTAGCAACATCAATTGTTGTGGTGTTTATTAACTGGCAACTTAACCGCTATGCGCCACTTGCAGATATATCTGGTGATGATTCGATTGCGGCTTATTCGAATGCTAACCGGCTTATTACTTTAGTGATTATGATTGTTATTGGTATCAATCAAGGTATGCAACCTATTATTGGTTATAATTATGGTGCTAAAAATTATGATCGCGTTAAAAAAACTTTTTTTTATGCTGTTAAAGTGGCTACAGTGGTGACTTCGCTCGGTTTTATGTTAGGATTTTTTATTCCAGATATGTTAGTACGAGCTTTTAGTTCGGAGGAAGATTTAGTGCAACTTTCGGCTATTGCTTTACAATTTACTACACTGTCTTTTGTTTTTGTTGGCTTTCAAATGGTGACAACCAGCTTTTTCCAATGTATTGGTATGGCAAAAATTTCTATTTTGCTCAGCCTTTCAAGGCAGATCCTCATCTTATTGCCAACACTCTATATTTTGCCATTATTCTTTGGGCTTAATGGCGTTTGGGCTTCATCACCCATCGCGGATTTATTATCTGCTGGTATCGCTTTGACTGTACTTGTTTGGTATTTTAAATCAATCAGAACAAGAATCCACACAGCAGCTAATTAGAATTATTTTAATATAACATTAACAAAAGGGGGAGTAGTTCATTTCCCCCTTTTTGCGTTTAATCGAGTTTTATTGGTATTGCAGGTTAAAAGTACGCTTTAGTTACAAAGTGGATGATTAACTCCGTTTTTACACGCTTTTTCAATCCATTCCATGGCTTTTTTATGATCTTTTTTTACAACTTGACCATTTTCATACATGACACCCAAATTAAATTGTGCTTGTGGCACACCTTGTATAGCGGCTTTTTCGAGCCATTCTTTTGCTGTAACTATATCTTTTTTTACACCCTCGCCTTGTAAGTACATAATAGCTAAATTATATTGCGCATTGGCAAGACCTTGTTTCGCAGATTTTTCAAATAGTTCTCTGGCTTTAGACACATCTTTTTCTACTCCTCGCCCTTCACTGTATAAGATACCTAAATTATATTGAGCGTAATCATCATTTTGAGCGGCTGCTTTTTCGTACCACTCTTTTGCTTTCACATAATCTTGCTCAACACCCGTACCATAATCGTAATAAACACCTAAATTAGATTGAGCACTCGCATAACCTTGAGCAGCTGATTTTTCATACCATTCTCTTGCTTTAGCATAGTCTTGTTCAACTCCTTCGCCGCGATCATATCGAACACCCAAATCATACTGCG
>NZ_LZGZ01000273.1:0-6210 GCF_001690515.1 Gilliamella sp. Fer4-1
GAATTATGCCGAAGGCATACAATTAACCAAAGGACAAGATATGGGATGCTTTAAATTAGGCTCAACGGTTATTACGCTCTTTGCATCAAATGCCATTGAGTTTGAAAGCTATCTTAAGGTGGGGGATGTTACTCGTGTGGGTCGAAAATTAGCCAATAGGATATAGCTTTATGTGGATTCGTAGTGTTTTGTGCCTTGCTGTGGTGTTGTTTTCTTCACTCACTTTTGCTGAAGAAACCATGCCAATCATTAATAATGAAGAAGATCTTTCACAAGTTGTTCACCAGTTGAGTGATAAAAATGATGAGCTCAGACAAAATATGGAGCTACAAAAAACGCATTTAACCAGTATTATTAATGAACAAAACAATATCACTACACAGATTTCACATGTACAAAATACGCTAGCCACGCTTGATGAGCAAGGTGAATGGCTGAGCTTTTCAACAGCGCTTGGCGAAACTTTACGTCAACAATTATTACGCTTACCCGAAAAACCTAAATCGCAAGCACTTGATGCCGAAATTGCCGAAGCAAAAGCCCAACAACTTAATTATAGCAATATTTTAACTTCCTTAGATGATTATCCAACTTTAACCAATCCACTTAATAGTGTGAAAGAAGCCACGCAATATCGCCGTTTAATTCGAGAACAAACCGAATTACTTAAGACGCTTATTTCTGGCACGGATACCACCATCTTAGAATTAACTAAATTAAAAATTGCAAATAAGCAACTCACCAATGCAATTGACGAAGTGAACGATGCTGCACATCGTTACTTTTTTTGGGTGGCAGATGTCAACCCAATATCGATGAGCTATCCAATCAACTTAGCTAAAGATGTGGTTTATGCGATTTTTTCAATCGATACCCTTTCACAACTTTATAATGCGAGCGCAGAAGTGCTTAGTGCGCCAAAGCCACTGTTTTTAATTATTTTGTCGTTAATGTTTGTGTTTGCGCATTTTAAGATGCGCGCTAAATATAACATTTTTTTAAATAAATCAGCGAGCCGCGTCGGTAAAGTAACACAAGATAGTTATTCTTTAACGCTAAAAGTGGTTATGTTTTCATTAATTATGGCGTTACCAGTACCAATTTTGTGGGCGGTGTTTGGTTATGCGTTGCAGATTAATTGGGATTATCCCGTCGCCTTTGCATTAGGTTATGGGGTGAATGCAGCAGCACCAATTTTATGGGTATTTATTATTTCAGCCCATTTTGCCTCATCGAATGGGCTTTTTATTGCCCACTTTGGTTGGCCTGAACGTAGCGTACGTGCAGCAATGAAATATTATCAACTTTCGATTTGGCTTGTGATTCCATTAGTAATGATAGTCATGAGTTTTGACGAGTACAACAATCGTCAATTTGCTGCCACCATTGGTCGCACGGCTTTTATTTGCCTTTGCTTTGCTTTAGTGTTTATGACTAACGCCATTCATCGTGCAGGGGTTCCTCTTTATATTGATAAAAAAAGCTCTGGTGATAATTTATTAAGTCATATTTTATGGTTTATCTTATTGAGTGCGCCATGGCTTGCCATTATTGCGGCTTGTTTGGGCTACTTATCGACGGCCCAATTGCTATTGGGGCGTCTTGAAGCATCGGTCATTATTTGGTTTGCACTGTTAGTTATTTATTTTATGATTCGCCGTTGGATGTGGATCCAAAAGCGCCGTATTGAATTTGAGCGCACCAAGCAACGTCGTTTAGAGCGCATGCAACGTGCCAAATCACACGATGAAGATATTAATTCACTTAGCGACAACGTTGATGAACCCATTATTGATTTAGATGCTATTAGTGCTCAATCTTTACATTTAGTGAGATCAATTATTATGATGATTGCGCTCATTAGTATGATTTTGTTATGGTCAGAGCTACATTCAGCTTTTGCCTTTATGAATAATATTAAACTGTGGAAAACAAATGCCATTGTTAACGGCACTGAAATTGAGCAATACATTACTCTTGGAGCGGTATGCATTGCGATTTTAATCATGACAATTACCGTGCAGTTAGTCAAAAATTTGCCTGCTTTGTTAGAATTAGGCATTTTACAACATCTAGAGCTAGCTCCAGGAACAGGCTATGCTATTTCCACCGTTTCAAAATATATTATTTTGATGGTAGGTTGCATGATTGCGTTTTCTTTTATTGGTATCGATTGGTCTAAAATTCAATGGCTTATTGCTGCACTCGGTGTTGGGTTAGGTTTTGGTTTACAAGAAATATTTGCTAATTTTATTTCGGGTTTAATTATTTTATTCGAAAAACCAGTACGCATTGGTGATACAGTGACAATTCGTGATTTAACAGGCAATATCACCAAAATAAATACTCGCGCCATTACCATTGTGGATTGGGATCGCAAAGAAATTGTAATGCCTAATAAGGCTTTTATTACTGAACAATTGGTAAACTGGTCGTTATCTGATTCGATAACGCGTATTGTGTTAACCATTCCAGCAACGATTGATGCAGATAGTGATCTGGTTATCAAACTACTACAACAAGCTTCAAATGAATGTGAATATGTGCTTAACGATCCTGAACCTCAAGTCTTTTTAGTAGATATTCAAGAAGGCATTCAGTTGTTTGAGTTACGTGTTTTTGCTGCCGAGATGGGACACCGCATGATGCTCCGAAGCGCTATACATAAGCTAATACTTGAAGCTTATCGTGAACATCATTTGACATTACCATTCCCACCATTACAAACCAATTTGGAAGCGTTAGGTCGCAAAAGTGGACGTCGTAGTTATACTGTTGGTACCATTTAGTTAAATAGTGTCTCTAGCCATGGCACACCGAAAGCGCCGGGAGCAAGCAATACAAATGCCCAGACGGGTGCAGATGCAATATTGGCCAGATTAAATTTGGCAGCTGGCATATGCATTGTGCCAGCGATTAATGGCACAATTGCACGTAATGGTCCAAAAAAGCGCCCAATAAACACTCCTAGCACTCCATAGCGCAAAAAGAATTGTTCGGCACGATAAACTAATTTAGGGTGTTTATTGAGAGGCCATGAAGCAATAACTTGTTGATGATAGTGCTTTCCTAACCAATAAGATAAGAAATCCCCTAAAACAGCTCCCATGGTAGCAGCAATTAATACAGGTAAAAATGATATTGCACCGCCACCGATTAGAGCGCCTATCCCCAATAAAACGGCAGTGGCAGGAACCAAAAGCGAGACAATCGCCAATGACTCACCAAATGCTAATAAAAATATAATCGGTAACGCCCAAATTTGATGATGCTCAATAAATTGCATGGTTGTCAATGTGATTTCGTGTAGTGACATGGGTTAGCTTGTGAACTATCAATTGATTATAATCAACCATTTTACCATAATATTAGGCGTTTAGAGCTAAGAGCACTATCTATTGTATAATTTTACACAGCATTAGCGTTTTTTAAATTTATTAACATTTGAGCTTGCACTTATGATAACTTTAATGATAACCCAATTAATAAGAGGTAAATTATGACAATCGGTATTGAATCAATTCTTGTGCGTAAATTTAAAAATAGTGAACTACAAAATCCACAACCTGACACACTAGCTATTGAAAAACCAATTGCATTAATTTATAACGGAATTTCTCATGTGGTAATGATGGCAACACCAAAAGATTTACATTATTTTGCAATTGGGTTTTCATTAACTGAGAATATCATTCAATCGGTTAATGATATTTATGGTATTGATGTTGTTGATAGCTCCAAAGGTATAGAAGTGCAAATTGAACTTTCGTCTCGGCGCTTTAGTGAACTAAAGGAGAAACGCCGTAATTTGGCTGGGCGCACAGGCTGCGGTATTTGTGGCACTGAGCAAATAGATCAAGTCTACCAAGCCATTCCTTCTTTGCCTTTAACAAGCCAGATTAAGCTAACTGATTTTAGTGCTACGCTAAACTATTTATCACAAGTTCAACATGTAGGTGAACAGACTGGTTGCACACATGCGGCCGTGTGGTTAGATTTGAAAGGGCAATTTATAGCAGGTTTTGAAGATATTGGCAGGCATGTGGCATTAGATAAACTGCTTGGATTTAGAGCAATGCAATTGCCTAACAACGCTAACTTTCAACAAGGCGTGGTATTAGTATCAAGCCGTGCTAGCTACGAAATGGTACAAAAAGCGGCTAATTGTGGTGTAGAGATTTTGTTAGCGGTTTCAGCTGCAACCTCAATGGCTGTTGATTTAGCCAAACAGTGTAACTTGACGTTATTAGGATTTTTTAGAGGTGATAAAAGCGTGATCTATTCTGGTGAAGATCGACTAATCTAATGCCGATTTTCGCCTTGATCAATTTTGATTATCAAAAATTAATTTTTAATTTATTGAATAATAAAGAATAAAAAAAATTATCTTATTCAATCCAAGATGCCGCCATTCTCACCTTTATTTATTGAGTGAAGATCATCATAATATATACCTCAGAGTTTACTCTGTTTTTTAGTTACTTTATAAGCTTATTATCCAATTAAGCTAAATAATAGGTTATTATTATTTATTTTATTGTGCCTGTTTTACTTTAGCATTTAACTTTTTGAAAGGATACCATCATGCATCAAACTTCAGATATTCAACAAGCCGTTAACTATATTCAAAAACACACAGATAAAAAACCAACTATTGGTATTATTTTAGGTTCAGGTCTAGGACCTTTTGCCGATACACTTGAAGATGCCGTTCATATTGCTTATGACACAATTCCTCATTTTGCAAAATCTGGCGCCGTTGGTCATGCCAATGAACTAGTTATTGGAAAATGTGGCGACAAAACAGTAGTGGCAATGAAAGGTCGCTTTCACTATTATGAAGGATTTTCGTTAGATCAAGTCACTTTTCCTGTTAGAGTGATGAAAATGTTAGGTGTTGAAAAATTGATTATTACTAATGCATGTGGCGCTGTGAATACTGGCTTTAAACCAGGCGATTTAATGCTGATTACCGATCATATCAACCTAACTGCTAATAATCCACTTATTGGACCTAATAACCCTGATTTAGGCGTGCGCTTTTTAGATGTAAGTGAACTTTATAACAAACAATTGCGCGCAACAGTAATGGATGTAGCAAATGAACTTAATATTACCTTACGTGAAGGTGTTTACGCTTGGTGGACTGGCCCAACTTATGAAACACCAGCCGAAATTAGAATGATCCGCGTTTTAGGTGCTGATGCGGTTGGTATGTCAACCGTACCAGAAGCCATTATAGCGCATCATTCAGGTATAAAAACCATTGGTATTTCATGCTTAACCAATATGGCTTGTGGCATTTTAGATCAACCGCTAGGGCATGAAGAAGTGATAGAAACAGCAGAACGCGTTAAATCAACCTTTTTACAACTTATTACAAAAACGATTGAACGTTTTTAATCAGTACTTTTTATTTGTGGTTTTCTATAAAAGATTTTACTTTATTTTAGGAATAAACAATGAACATAAAAAATAGATTAAAAATAATGATGTTTTTCCAATATTTTATTTGGGGAAGCTGGTTGGTGACTTTTGGTGCTTATCTACTAAATACTTTGCACTTTTCAGGTGTTGAAGTATCAATGATTTTTAGCACTAAAGCTTTGGCTGCATTAATTACCCCATTTATTGTTGGTATTATCGCTGATAAGTTTTTGCAAGCCAAACATCTTTATATGTTTTGCCATGCCATTTGTGCAATTGCACTTTTTTATGCTGCATCAATAAACAATGCAACGCTTTTATTTTGGGCGATGTTAGGCAATGCGTTAGCGTATATGCCTACTATTGCTTTATCTAACTCAATTAGTTATCACTGTTTAGATAAAGATAACTTAGATACGGTAGCCACATTCCCTAAAATACGCGTCTTTGGTACAGTAGGTTTTATTATTGCAATGTGGACTGTCAGTTTATATAAATTAGAGTTGAGCGCTGCTCAACTCTATATTGCTTGCATTGCCTCTTTAATACTTGCGATTTATAGCTCAACCTTACCCAATATCGAAACGCAAAAAAAACCAAAACAGTCTTGGAGTTCTTATTTAGGGTTAGATGCGTTTGTGTTATTTAAAAACCCAGTAATGGCTGTATTTTTTCTATTTGCTATGTTGCTTGGTGCAATATTACAAGTCACTAATACTTTTGGTGGCGCTTTCTTACATGATTTTGGTAAAACCCAGGAATTTCAAAATAGTTTAATTGTAC
>NZ_LZGZ01000274.1:0-7011 GCF_001690515.1 Gilliamella sp. Fer4-1
CAAAATAAATGGGCGGAAATATCCCATCATTTCTATTTTCAAGATAGGATAAAAACTTTTCTAAAGAAGATAAAAATAGATGTAGATTGTTGCCTTTTCCATCAATTAACACATAACCCAATATGTTTTTATCTATATCAAAATTATTAATATCAATTGCCCCTTGAGGTGCAATATATTGACTCCATAAGGGACCATGCGTTTTTATATCTTTTTTTATAAAAGGCTTTCTGAAATTATGAATTATGGTTTTTCTAATTTTTATTGCTTTATTTCTCTTAATGTTAATGCCAAAACAGTGGCTATATGTCGAAAATAATGTGTTCATGTCAATATCCTCAAACCTTAAGTACATAACCACAAGGGAATTGCATCAAAGCAGGCATAATGTTTACTCTATTGATCATGATTTCAATTATGATTAGTAAATACTATCTATGCAATAGATAAAAATTTACCTCGACAGTTTTAACTATTGATAATAGGCAGCATTATTTTTTATTTTATTTCTACAACACGCGTTATTCATTTTAGCCATTCACAAAATGCCAAAATGATCTATAGTAACGAGTAAATTATGATAATATTAACCTTATAAAAACTTAATGTAGGAAAAGCAAGATTATGATTCCTAATGTCTCAAAAGCACTCAGTTGGTTAGAAAAACACTATACCATTTTGCAAGGTATTCAACGAGGTCTTGAACGTGAAACTTTACGCATTTTGCCTGATGGATCATTGTCAAAAACGTCATTTCCGCCAAAAATTGGGGCAGCATTAACTCATCCGTGGATAACGACTGATTTTGCCGAATCAATGTTAGAGTTTATTACCCCCGTTAATAGCAATATTGACTATATGTTGACATTTTTGCGCGATTTGCATCGTTATGCTAGTGTAAATATCGGTGATGAAATGATATGGCCTTTAAGCATGCCTTGTTTTGTTGCTAATGAAGAAGATATTATTCTTGCGCAATATGGTACCTCAAATGAAGGACGCTTTAAAACAGTTTACCGAGAAGGGTTAAAAAACCGTTATGGTGCAATGATGCAGACAATTTCGGGGGTTCATTATAATTTTTCATTGCCCACTGCATTTTGGCAAGCAAGAGATGGAGTAAAAAATACCGAAGAAGGTAAAGCGGTCATTTCGGAGGGCTATTTTACGCTAATTCGCAATTATTATCGTTTCGGTTGGGTTATTCCTTATTTATTTGGTGCATCGCCATCGATGTGTTCTTCATTTATTCAAGATCTACAAAAAGCTAAAGCATTTATTGAGCAGACTAATGGAAACTGTTATTTACCTTATGCAACCTCATTAAGATTAAGTGACATTGGGTATACAAATAATGCACAAAAACAGCTTGGTATTACGTTTAATCATTTAGATACCTATGTTGAAGGCCTAAAACGTGCAACTCATACCAAGTCAGCAGAATTTGCTAAGTTAGGTATTAAGGTTGATGGCCACTATCGCCAATTAAATGACAATGTTTTACAAATTGAAAATGAGTTTTATGCACCAATTAGACCTAAACGAGTACCAATGGCAGGGGAGTCACCGTCAGATGCTCTTTTGCGTGGTGGTATTGAGTATATTGAAGTGCGAGCATTAGATGTTAATCCTTTTTCACCGGTGGGTATTACCGAAGAGCAAATACGCTTTATTGATCTTTTTTTAATTTGGTGTGCATTAGCACCTGCTCCTGAAATGAGTAGCCAAGAGCTTGAATGTGCTAAACTAAATTGGAATAGAGTCATTATGGAGGGTCGAAAACCAGGACTTGAAATCGGTATGGGTTGTGATAGCTATCGAGAGCCTTTGGCTAAAGTTGGGCATGAATTATTTAAAGACTTATTACGTGTTGCTGATGTTTTAGATCATCAAGACGATGAAAAAAACTATCGCACTGTCTGCGAGCATTTAGACTTAATGTTTGATCAACCTGAATTAACTTTATCAGCAAGAACATTGCAAGCAATAAGTGATTTAGGTACGGAAAAATTTGGTTTAGCTTTAGCAAGTCAATATAGAAAACAGCTTATTGCTGAGCCTTTAGCATTATTAACTGATGGTGATTTTGTTCAACAACGTAATTTATCTATTGAAAAACAGAACAAAAAAGAGCAGAGTGATACTTTATCTTTTGATGAATATTTGCAGAATAAGTTGAACGGAAAAGATGTTTAAAAAACGACATTATACATTACGATATCAGGCAAGTAATGAAGTTGAGTTAATCTTGCCTAATCAACCAATCATAGTAAATAAGCCGTTAATCGATCAAACTTCCTTTTCGGTTTTAGTTTGGAATATTTTTAAACAAAAAAAAGCTGACTGTATCGATATTCTTAAACGACATGCTGATAAAACTAAACTGATTTTATTACAAGAAGCTCAAACCACATCACCGTTACTTAATTTTATTTCACAACATAATAAAATTGCCGATCATGTTCCAGCATATTGTTTTAATGATATTTATGCTGGCGTAATGACAATTTCAGATGTATTGCCAGCTTCTCTTTTTTCTTTCAGAGAAAGAGAGCCATTAATTCGTGTCCCTAAATCTGCTTTAATTACTATTTATCCTATCAACAATTCTAAAAAGCAATTATTAGTTGCGAATATTCATGCTATAAATTTCAGTATTGGTGTAAAAGTCTACCGTCAACAAATACGTATGCTATTAATTCGAATAAAAGCGCATAACGGTCCAGTTATTTTAGCTGGGGATTTTAATGCATGGAGCAAGCAGCGACTAAATTTGTTGTATCATCTCGTGCGCTCAATTGAGCTTAAGCCTGTTAATTTTTCATTGGATATTCGAAAAACATTTATGGGAAGACCGCTTGATTTTGTTTTTTATCGAGGATTACAACTTAATGCTGCTGAAATCATTAGTACAACAACTTCAGATCATAATCCTCTATTAGTCAATTTTAGATTGGATTTGCATTAGCAAGATTAATTGTTAAGATATCGCCTTCTTGTACTTTAGAATTCTTGAGATTATTCCACTGCAATATATCGGTAATCTTTACACGATAACTTTGAGCGATAGAGTAAAGGCTATCACCTGCTTTGACAAGATAGGCAATCTTTTTCACATTTCTAGAAAAACTCTCTTTACGTGCAATACTATTGTTTTGCATAAAACCTGATCTAAATTCAAATGGCATATTAGTACGAGGAGTATCTTGTAGAAGTTCTGTAATCTCATTGACAACAAGGTTATCTGCTTGCAATTTCTTAAATAAATCTGCCGCATGAGCATAAGGAACAAGCAAATGGAAAGGACCATTTACTGTTTGTTGCACATACCCTGCATTATATGTTGTTAACTCATCAAGCGATAACTTAGAGTATTTAGCAATTTTAGCTAATGAAATATTTTTAGATATATCAATTCTAACAAGTGAGTTTTCATAATTACAATCAGGTAATTTAATTCCATATCGTTTATTATTCTTAACAATATCAATAATTGCCAAAATTTTAGGAACATAATGCATAGTTTCTGTCGGCAATTCTAGTGACCAATAATTAGTTGGTAAACCTTTAGCCTGATTTTTTTCAATGGCTCTTCTTACTCGACCTTCACCTGCATTATAAGCCGCCAAAGTTAATAACCAATCACCGTTAAAGCGGTTATTTAAGTTTTGTAACAAAGAAATAGCCGAGTTAGTGGATGCAATAAGATCTCGACGAGCATCAAATGAACTACTTTGTTGTAGCCCGTATTCTTTAGCTGTAATTGGAACAAATTGCCATAGTCCCGCTGCTTGTGCTGATGATGTTGCAAGTGGGTCATAAGCACTTTCAATAAGAGGAATTAAAGCTAGTTCAGCAGGTAGATTATTTTTACGAAGTTGATTTATTATGTAATAGACATAAGGCTCTGAACGTGAGGCAATCGTTTCAAATCCTTTAGGATTACGTAATAATCGTTCTCTCTCTGCATTAACGCGACTATTTTCTGGAATATATGCGTCAATCTGATTAAGCATATATTGCCATGGATTTTGCGTGATAGATGCATAATTACGAGAACTATTTATATTATTAGCTGTGTTTCTGGAATACTTTATTTTAACTATAGGATTATATCGCGGTCCATTATGTTGACATGCGATTAAAAACAAACATAACGCTGTAAATATTAATAACTTTTTCATTGGTTCGTAAGTTTTCATCTAAATTGAGTTAAATATTATACCTAAAAAATGTCTTTTTGGCTCCTAAAAAAAACAAACAAATCTAATTCATTGTTAAAATTGAATTTATTTTGCAATTGATTTTCATGGCATCGCAAAAATAAATTAATTTGTTTTTCTTTAGATAAAATAGACGGTAATGTTTGCGATTGTTTTGAAATCGAATTTAAGTAGCTTTTGATGTTTTCATCATCGGTTAGCATTTGAGAGGCAAATGCTAAATTGGATAGAGTATATTCATGCCCTGCACAAACTAAAGTATCATTAGGTAGTTTTTTTAAATGATTTAGCGAATCTAACATTTGCTGATAAGTACCTTCAAAAATTCTACCGCAACCCGCTGAAAATAAAGTATCTCCAGAAAACAAAAAAGGCTTACAGTAATATACTAAATGACCAAGCGTATGCCCTGGTACAGCAATGACAGTAAAATTAAAATCACCAATACAAACGCTGTTTTGATTAATAAGATAATTAATTGGTAAATCAATTTCTCTAGGACCGTAGACTTCAATATTTTGATATTGATTTTTTAATTCATATACCCCACCAGTGTGATCGTTATGGTGATGAGTAAGTAAAATTCCAAGGGGTAATAATTGATGTTTATTAATATAATTAATCACAGGTTCAGCTTCGGCAGGATCTATAATCACAGCTTGATTATTAGGATTAGTTAGAATCCAAATATAATTGTCTTTTAAGGATTTAATACTATGTAATTGATACATATTACGTTTATACCATTAGTTATTTTTCTAAAGCAAGTTAATTTATATTTGTTGAATAACACTATTTTATAAGTTAATTATCTACAGATTGTTCAAATATCATATCTTGTAAAGTAGGGGATTGAGCTTGTGTTTTAGCTATAATGTCACAACGTTCATTTTCAATATGCCCTGCATGACCTTTGACCCAAATCCACTCAATTTTATGAGGTTGCACTAATTCATCAAGCCTTTTCCATAAGTCGACATTCTTTACGGGTTTTTTGTTGGCTGTTTTCCAGCCATTTTTTTTCCAGCCATTTATCCAATTGATAATACCATTACGCAAATATTGGCTATCAGAATATAGTTCAATTTGACAGGGATGTTTTAATTTTTCTAAAGCAACAATCGCAGCTAATAATTCCATACGATTATTCGTTGTTTTAAAAAAACCTTCTGATAATATTTTTTCAGTTTCTTTATATTTTAAAATAGCTGCATAACCACCAGGACCTGGATTACCAAGGCAAGAACCATCTGTATATATTTCTATCTTTTTTAGCATGTTCTGATTTCTTTTCTCAATATTGTTGATCAAATTTGTTGTTTTAGTTAAATTTTTTATTCCAATTGAAAGAATGCAATAATTGGGCTTTATTCTATTTGTTGATTTCCCCCCACAAATTTAACCATTTGACCTTATTTTGTTTATCAAGTATCAGGTATCAACATTAAAGGGTTTTGGTGTTAGACTATACCATTAAAAACGTTTTTCCCCAATTACTGATATAAAAGAGAAGAAAGTGATACATAATCCTACACGCCAAATCGTATTAGATACAGAAACAACAGGTATGAATCAAGAGGGTAATAATCATTATGAAGGTCATAAGATTATTGAAATAGGTGCCGTTGAAGTCATAAATCGCCGATTAACGGGTAATCATTTCCATGTTTATATTAACCCAGAACGTTTGATTGATCAGGAAGCTTTTAAAGTCCACGGTATAAGTGATGAATTTGTTAAAGATAAACCTATTTTTAAAAATATTGCCCACGATTTTATTAAATTTATTGATGGTGCCGAATTAGTCATTCACAATGCCTCGTTTGATGTAGGCTTTATGGATTATGAATTTCGTCTTTGTGGGCTAGATTTTAAAACTGCTGATCATTGTCTTGTCACTGATACCCTGTCCATGGCAAGGCGCCTATTTCCAGGTAAACGTAACAACTTAGATGTATTATGTGAACGCTATCAGATCGATAATTCTCATCGAACATTGCATGGTGCTTTACTAGATGCCGAAATTCTAGCTGAAGTTTATTTAGCTATGACAGGGGGGCAAACGACGTTATCTTTTAGTTCAGAAGACAATAATTTATCTTCATCTGAACCTAATGCAATAAAAAGAGTAGAGCGTAGTGGTGTTCCTTTAAAAGTCATTAAAGCAACAGAATATGAACTTTCCGAACATGAGGCAGTTTTGAAGAAAATTGATAAAAAATGTGGCGGTGCATTATGGAATTCGTTGCAATGATTGTTTTGTATTCAATTAAATTTCAATTTAAAATTTTTTATTGACGAGACTAAAAATAATCTTTAATATTGCACCTAATTTAGATGTTCTTCATCTAAGTGACTAAAAAGCGGAGCGGTAGTTCAGTTGGTTAGAATACCTGCCTGTCACGCAGGGGGTCGCGGGTTCGAGCCCCGTCCGTTCCGCCAATTCCATACAGTAGTTATACCAATCAAATTTTCCATTATAGTCTAATGACCTCTACGAATATGCTAATAATTTTTGTCAAAAGTTGCCATGCTTATTGTGTTTTCTAATTTTTAAAATTAACTTTCATCCAATTATATTGAAAAATAAAAAATCCGCGTTATTTCCGTCAAAAATTTCAGGTAGATGTGAGTGTTAGTATAAAATTATTGCCCAGCCTATATATAATTTGCTAAATTTTATTTAAAATTTTTTAAGCAAACTTGGCTATCTAAGTGAGCGATAAGCTAATCAATGTCTAAAATCTAAACTGCACCTCTTGTAATGTAAAATGATTTTCTACAATTA
>NZ_LZGZ01000275.1:0-5487 GCF_001690515.1 Gilliamella sp. Fer4-1
ATAACCCAAACAAAACAACTGGAACACCAGTTAGATGACTATCGACAACAAAATCTAGCGCAAAACGTTAAAATTAGTGAACTCAAAACACGTTTAGAAGAAACGTTAAGAGCAACACAAGAACGTCAAAGTATACTAGAACATAGTGAACAACGACTTACGACTCAATTTGAAAATTTAGCCAACCGTATTTTTGAACACAGCGGTAAAAAAATTGAACAACAAAATAAACAAAGTCTTGATTTTTTACTTTCGCCACTCAAAGAGCAACTAGAAGGTTTCAAAAAGCAAGTGCAAGATAGTTTTGGTCAAGAAGCAAAAGAGCGTCACACATTAACGCATGAAATTCGTAATTTACAACAGCTTAATGAGCAAATGAGCAAAGAGGCAAATAACCTAACTAATGCACTAAAAGGCAATAATAAAACCCAAGGAAACTGGGGCGAATTTATCCTAAGCCAAATTCTAGATAATTCTGGATTACGATCAGGTTATGAATATGAAACTCAAGTCAACTTAACAAACGAAAGCAATCAACGGTTACAACCCGATGTCATTGTTCACTTACCTCAAGGGGGAGATGTAGTCATCGATTCAAAAGTGACTTTAGTTGCCTATGAGCGCCATTTCAATAGTGATGATGAAACAGTGAAAACAAAAGCGATGAGCGAACATTTAGCCTCTGTTCGTAATCACTTAAAACAACTTAGTCAAAAAGATTATCATAAACTTATTGGTATTAATTCATTAGATTATATTTTGATGTTTATACCTGTGGAACCTGCATTTCTTAGCGCTATAGACAACGATCCTACATTAATCAATGATGCTATGAAAAATAATATTATGATAGTCAGCCCAACCACTTTGCTAGTTGCATTAAGGACTATTCATAATTTATGGCGATTTGAGTACCAGAACCGTAATGCTGAACTTATTGCCAATAGGGCAAGCAAATTGTACGACAAAATGCGCGGTTTTGTTGAAGATATGGAAAACTTAGGTAACTGTTTAGATAAAGCTCAACAGACCTATCAAAATTCTATGAACAAATTATCGAAGGGTCGTGGTAATGTAATTGGACAAATAGAACGGTTTCGTGAAATGGGTATCGAAGTAAAAAAACCGATAAACTCAGATATTGCTTCACTGGCAATAGAGGAATCGAATAACAAAGATGAAATTGAAACCTAACAGGCTTTAACAATACTTGTGACATGATAAATAAACAAAACCTAGATTCACGATTATTTGAAATAAGTGTATACTCATCGAACGTAACGAGGAATTGAATATGGCAAAAAAACAAGATAAAGAATTAAGTTTCGAGGAAACACTTAAACAACTTGAAACCATTGTAAATCAACTAGAAAACGGCGAACTGCCTTTAGATGAGGCTCTAAATGAGTTCGAAAAAGGAATAAAATTAGCAAAAGCAGGTCAAAAGCAGTTACAGAAAGCGGAACAACGCATTGATATTTTATTATCTGAAAATAGTGATGCCGAACTGTCAGAATTTACAAATGATGATAATGAATAGTTTAAAACCGTTACAAGAACGAATTGATTCGTTTTTAGCTACATGCATTGCGCAAATTGAAAGTTCAAAACTCCAACAAGCAATGAGTTATAGCTTACTGGCTGGAGGTAAACGAATTCGACCAATTTTAGTCTACTTAACAGGTCAATTGTTCAATTGCCCTCTTTCTAAATTAGATGAAGCTGCTGCTGCTATTGAGTCTATTCATACTTATTCATTGATTCATGATGATCTGCCGGCAATGGATAATGACGATTTACGCCGAGGCAAACCAACCTGCCATATCCAATTCGGTGAAGCTCAGGCTATACTTGCTGGTGATGCCTTACAAAGTTTTGCCTTTTTATTATTAGCAAAAAGTGAACGCCTTGATTCAAATGCCAAGATTGATATGATAACCGAACTTGCACATGCTAGTGGCGCTACTGGCATGTGCCTAGGTCAATCGTTGGATTTGTTGGCTACACATCAGTCAATTAGTGTGGAACATTTGCAAAATATTCATTGCTATAAAACAGGTGCTTTAATCAAAACAGCGATCCGTTTGGGCGCATTTGCTAGTGGCGAAATAGCGCAGCCTTATCAACTAATGCTTGATAACTACGCCGAATCAATTGGTCTGGCATTTCAAATTCAAGATGACATTTTAGATGTCATTGGCGAACAATCAATAATGGGTAAACCAAAAGGTTCAGATCTCATTCATGAAAAAAGCACATATCCAGCATTAATTGGACTGGATAATGCGATAAAGCTAACTCAACAACTTTATCAACAAGCTATCGATAGTCTTAAGCAAATACCTTATAATACGCAACCTTTGCATGACCTTGCTGGTTTTATTATTAATCGCAATAATTAGTAACTAATTAAAATATCACATAATGAATTTAAATAATTACCCTTTGTTAAAACAAATCAACTCGCCCGAGGATTTAAGATGTTTTCCTCAGTCGCAGTTATCCTCTATTTGCCTAGAGCTTAGGCAATATTTACTAACATGTGTTAGTCAATCAAGTGGTCATTTAGCATCGGGATTAGGTGTGGTTGAATTAACTACCGCACTACATTATGTCTATTACACCCCTTTTGATAAAATTATTTGGGACGTAGGGCATCAGGCTTATCCTCACAAAATTTTGACTGGTCGCAGAGATCAGATGCTCACTATTCGCCAAAAAGGGGGGCTTCATCCATTTCCTCATCGTAATGAGAGTGAATATGATGTGCTAACTACAGGGCACTCTTCAACTTCAATTAGTGCAGCGCTAGGAATTGCCATTAGCGAACAAAAAAAACAATCGGGAAAACAAGTAGTCGCGGTCATTGGTGATGGTGCACTAACAGCAGGTATGGCATTTGAAGCAATGAATCATGCAGGCCATATCAAACCCGATATGCTAGTGATTGTTAATGATAATGATATGTCGATTTCCGCAAACACTGGAGCACTTAACCAACATCTTACTCAAATTTTATCAAGCAAAGCCTATACATCTTTTCGAGAAAGTGGCAAACGTGTATTAGCCAATATTCCCCCTCTAAAAGAGCTCTTTAAAAAAACGGAAGAACACTTAAAAGGCTTAGTCACGCCTGCAACCTTATTTGAAGAGCTTGGTTTTAATTATATTGGTCCTGTTGATGGACACGATATAGATAGTTTAGTTACGACTTTACAAAAAGTTCGCCAATTAAAAGGTCCACAGTTGCTTCATGTGATTACGCAAAAAGGTAAAGGCTATGAGCCAGCTGAAAAAGATCCGACACTATGGCATGGAGTACCTAAATTCAACCCTAATGATGGCATATTACCTGTCACCACAAGAGCAATTCCAACGTATTCGCAAATTTTTGGCGATTGGCTATGTGAAATGGCGAAAAATGATAACCGTTTAATGGCGATAACACCTGCTATGGGTGAAGGTTCAGGCATGACAAAGTTTGCCAATCGTTATCCAGATCAATTTTTTGATGTTGCAATAGCAGAACAACACGCGGTTACATTAGCTGCTGGGTTTGCAATTAGTGGCTTAAAACCTATTGTTGCCATCTACTCAACTTTTTTACAACGTGCTTACGATCAAGTCATCCACGATGTCGCTATTCAAAACTTACCGGTATTGTTTGCCATAGATCGTGCAGGGATTGTTGGTGCGGATGGCGAAACTCACCAAGGAGCATTTGACTTAAGTTATTTACGTTGCGTGCCCAATATGGTCATTATGACGCCAAGTGATGAAAACGAGTGTCGACAAATGCTTTATACCGGTTATTTTCATAACGGACCTGTGGCAGTGCGTTATCCTCGTGGTGAAGGTACTGGAGCACAATTAAAACCATTAGAAGTAATCCCGTTAGGGCAATCGAAATTATGTCGAGAAGGAAAAAATATTGCTTTACTTAATTTTGGCACTTTACTAACCGAAGTATTACAAGCAGCAGAGCAAATCGATGCTACAGTCGTTGATATGCGTTTTGTAAAACCATTAGATGAAAAAGTCCTTTTGCACATTAGCCAAACACATAATATACTAGTCACCATTGAAGAAAACAGTATTAAAGGCGGAGCCGGTAGCGGCATCGGTGAATATTTATTATCGAAAAAAATAAAATGTGATATTTTAAATATTGGGTTGCCCGATAAATTTATTTCTCAAGGATCTCAAAACGAAGTAAGGCAAGAAATAGGGTTAGATCCAAAGCACATTATCGATAAAATTAATAATTTTATGAATCAATAGGTTAAATATGGAAACTCAAGCTGTCACTATTCAAATTTTTGGACGAACATTAAAATTTAATTGCCCGATTGATGAAGTTAACGCACTTAATAGTGCTGCAAAAGATCTCGATACGCGCTTAACAAATTTACGAGAAAAATCGCCACAGATTACCAGTGATCAACTTATTATGACGGCAGCACTGAATATTTCTTATGAACTTACAAAAGAAAAAGAAAAAAGTAATGAATTTAGCGATCGACTAAAAATGTTACAACAATTACTTGATTCTGCCCTAAATACCAACAATTAATGTAGTTAATTGTAAATTTAATACAAATAGTCTTGTATGATCCGTCAAATTTTGTATTATGATATCTATCTCTGAGATGCTCGCGATATGGGTTAGTCCCCTGAGCCGATATTCTTATCTTTAGAACGAAGTGACTTTTAGTTGGTGTGTATGCCTTACTTGTAAGGAAACCTAAAAATTAAAACACGATGTTCACCTTGAACCTTGGGTTCAAGGGTTACGACCCTAACGGCATCTTGGAGTACTTCTTCGACCTTTCAGCTACTGTAAAAACCGATGAATATTAGGCAAATTATCCGTCAAAAAAGACGGCAATTACCCCCTACTGAACGCGACATTGCGCAACAAGCTATATACCAAAAAATCGCCCATCATCAAGCGATAAAAACAGCAAACAATATTGCTATATTTTTATCATTTGATGGCGAAGTTGAAACTAAGCCCATTATTGAATATTTATGGGAACAAAATAAATCTGTTTACTTACCCATTATCAATCCTTTAATACCCACAGATTTGCTTTTTTTGCAATATACTAAACAAACTTCACTTACTAAAAATAAATTTGGTATATTAGAGCCTGAATTAAATCAATCAAAGATACTGCCTTACCATCAACTTGATATCGTATTTACACCACTCGTGGCTTTTGATCAACGAGGTTATCGTATGGGGATGGGTGGCGGATTTTACGACCGATTACTAGCAAATTATCAAGCTCAACAAATTTTACCTATTGGGCTTGCTTTTGCTTGCCAAAAAGTACAGCATATTGATAACAAGCCGTGGGATATTCGGTTGCCAGAAATTATTTATGCTTAAATTTATTAATATATCTTATTTTTAGATATAAAAATAACTTACTACTAAACAATAATATTATTCTTAAACCTCTAAACCTATTTTTTAAGTAT
>NZ_LZGZ01000276.1:0-2318 GCF_001690515.1 Gilliamella sp. Fer4-1
CAACTAAAATATAATGTCTTGAAAAATGATTATGGAGAAGTGTCTTAACCGATAGAAAAGACCCTATCCTCAATTTTGTGTATTTGCCAGTTAGAGGTAACGGGTAATTTTGTCACCAAATTCTACAATAAACCGGCTCATTGCGCTTTTCCAGTTTTGGATCGGTATAGTTCATTTTTTGATGCTTGTCGGATAGCTAAATAAATCACATTTTTCACCGAATCATCCGTCGGGAAAACTTGCGTTTTTTGATAGCATGGCGAATGATGCTGTTCAGTGATTCTATGCATTGATGGTGTAAATTGCCTTACGAATATTTTTCGAATAGGCTGTCAAATTATTCCAATGACATCGCCATAATTGACTTATGTAGCTATATTTTTCATCTCACACCGATTCAAAGTGAGATAAAGCTTGTAAGGCTTACTCTTCGGTTCTAGCTTGATTAATTGCTTTAAAATCTTTAGTAATGCTTTATAGTATTTCCAACTAACAAGCTTTAAACTATTACCCACCCTATGCAAGGTACAGACACTGGATAAACGGTGTTAATTGCATCAGGAAAACTTTTTTAAACTATCAATACAAGTAATTAAAATATCTTCCACTCCTCGATTCTTCAGTCCAGTTAAAACCGATAACCAAAACTTAGCCTTTTCATTTTCAGCTATCCAAGATCCTAATAGTTCTTTATTCCCCCTCAGAGTTGATGGCTAAAGCTAGAAAAATCAATTTATTGATAATACAGCCAACTTGTCTGACTTTGACCGCAATACAGCCTAAGTAAACAATGGGATAAAGCGTATCCAACGGTTTATTTTGCCACTCAATCACTTGCCTTTTAACCGCATCGCTCACCTTTGATATCAAGGCTAGAGAGATATCAACATCATATATCTGTTTAAAGTTTTTCAATTTCTCGTGCGGTCATGCCTTTGGCATACAGGAATAGAATTTGATGGTTGATTTTATCAATCGAGTTTAATATTTTTTATTAACTGTGGTTCAAATGAGCTTTCTTTATCCCGTGAGATGGATAGTTCTAACTCACCATCATCACTAATGGCTGTTTTTTTACTATAGCCTTACGATAATTACTACCTAACTTTTTATGATGTTTATCATGCCCTAAGTGTTGGATTATTTCCGTATTTAACACTGCCTCAATGATAAGTTTATTTAAAAAAGCAGGTTAATTTACCCAAATCGTCTTGAGTTTTTATTTTTTTAGTTAACTCAGTCGCTAACTCTTTTAATTTTTTATCCATTTTTATTTACAGGATCTATTTTTCATCTGTTACTGATATGTATTTAGTTTTTTTTTTACTTAAATTATCTAGTAAATTTTTATTGTCATCTTTCCACCAATATTCTTTATATATAGCTGGTTGTTTAAACTCATAAATACTAACTAAACCTAGTAAACCTGACGGGGAATCCGCCATAAAATCCCAACCATTTCTTTCGGCACAGTACATTTTTAATCTTTCGTCATACCAGATTTGGTACCCTTTTTTATCCAATATATTGAATACAGTGTTTGATATATTTGAATATTCAGATAATGCCGGCATAAAATCAACCTCATCTAATAATTTCAATAGCTTCATTAGGAATTTTCCCTTTGAAGGGTCTTTCAATTGCTCTTGTAACTGCTCCTCTAAAATAGTACAGTAAAAAAGTAGAAAATTCTCTATGATAAAAACAAAAGAGGGATTTAATTATAAAAAAATGACTGAACATCAAATCGTAGCTTTTTAAAAGAAGCTAGGCTGGTTGTTCCAGTTAGAGAACTGTGCGGTAAATAGGACATGGATAATTCGGTTTTTTATCAATGATTAATGAACTCATTTCATTCCAGCATCAATTCAACATCAACTTATCATCTTCAATCCGTTATTCTTCGGGCTATCCGCTCTAGATATTATTATACAAATCAGAGCTCCATTAAATAAAATACCAAACGTAAAAAAGCCCAGCATCACTGCTGGGCTTCACTAAATTTAAAAGTCTGGCGGCACCCTACTCTCACATGGGTAATACCCACACTACCATCGGCACTACGGCGTTTCACTTCTGAGTTCGGCATGGGGTCAGGTGGGACCACCGCGCTATTACCGCCAGACATATCCTGTCTTCTCTTCTCTCAATTACCATGTATTATCTCATATCCACAGCAATTGCTCAATCCGGAACAAACTGCTCTATCATTTATTAAACAATTTAAAGTCAATCTCTCTAAAAATATCAACTTCAATCATCCAATCGCGTAACTCCAAAACAACTCCGAGTTGTAAGGTTAAGACTCTCGGTTCATT
>NZ_LZGZ01000277.1:0-4452 GCF_001690515.1 Gilliamella sp. Fer4-1
CTGGAGAGGTTGGTTTGGGTTTGATAGAAATGAAAATGCAAAAGGTATAGTGAGGATTTTATTATGATCATTAAAGAAAATATACCCGTAGCAGATAGAATATCCTTTATTGCTGAAAAGATAGCTAACATAAATAAACTACCAAACAAAACCTTTTCAGATGAAATATATTTAGAATCATTAGAATCTCATTTCAGTGAGCTCATGGCAATCAAGTCAAAACAAGATTTATGTAGCCCTATACTTGATATAATAGATTTTCGCATAAAAGGTTTTTTAGTTGATACTGGTAGTATTCCACTTGATTTACTCTCAAGTTTTGCTCAAGGTATTTCTGGAGCAATTCAAAAAGCCACAGGAAAATTGCTTTTAGGAAAAGATTCTTCAAAAATACCAAATGATGTAAAAAAGAATTTAGATATGAGACTAGCTGGATTATCTCACGGGTCAACAAGACTAACTATAACATTATCAACTGGTCAGTCTGAATTATTTGAAACCGTTCCAAGCAAAGCCATTCATAATGTATTTGATGTTTTCAATGCTGATAATGATGAGCAATTATTTATTTTTATGAGTGAAATTGGTTTTAACTCAACAAAAAGCATAAAAGAAATTATAGACATTTGTGAAAAGAACAATCTTTCATTTGATTTTAAATGGACTGGGCAATTTAGCGATGGAGTTAAACAAACCAACGTTTCACCAGAAAAAATAAAAAAACTACATTCTCATTTATCAAACACTACTATTTCAGAATCAAGATGCGAAACCATAAATGGAATTATTGACATTTTGTCTGTTCATGAAAAAATTGAAATTGATGTTAATGGTAATAGAGTGAAAATAATTTATCCTGAATCTATGTTTAATGAAATTCAATCCAAGTGTGTTATTGGGAAGCCGATATCAGTAAAAGTAAAAGCAACAGACATAATAAATAAGGATTTATCTTTTAGGAAAACTAATTATGAATTGATTGAAATAGTTTAATTTTCACCCACCCGCTTCATGCGGGTTTTTTCACGCCTGAAATTCCCCACCACAACTTTAGAACACCTTTCTGATTAAAAAATAATCAAACAAATTAATTACAGTTAAAAATACAGTTTTATCTGTTTACTTATAACAGTTTTAACTGTATCATCATTTCATCAAAACAAATCAACTTAACCAAAAAGTTGAAGCTCTTTAAAAATTCGGAAAGTCGGAACAACTTATAAAGTGTTATTCAAGTAGACAGTGTGAAAGCGAAGCTCATCTTAGAACGAAATGCCTAGCTCCCTCTAAGCTGATGAACGAATAACGCAGAGTAAGGGAGCGCAACACCTGCTGGGGTATGTACCAGTATTCAAATCAAAGCGCATTTAAACAAGTGCGCTTGAGTTTGAGATTAATAATAACTGTAGAGGTTAACATATGGATCTAATAGATAACAGCATTACCGAACCATGGAAAATAAATGCAGAATTACGACGACTAGCTCACAATCCAAACACTGACGCAAAAACACTTGCTGAGCTAGTTAGAATTGGGAATTCGAGCATCAGAGCAGCTGTTGCGTGCAACAAAAACGTATCGCGTGAAACTATATTAATACTTTCAGAAGACATAGATCATGTGGTTCGATATGAAGCCGCTAGAAATGAAACTCACAAAGAGTGGCTTAGACGTCAAAAAGCCTTATTTCGACCATTATCAACACTGTAAATTGAGGTAAGTCATGCAATTACATAGAGCTGTAGAGAACGGTTACGAAAATGCTTATTGCAACATGATGAACAATATCGAAATGCAAGACGCTAAAGATGAATGGATTGAAACCAGAGCTGAAGAATTAATCAAGAATTTTGACAATGATAATGATTGGCAAATTATAGAATTACTAAAAATAAAACTAGAAAGTAAAAGCATTGACGCAGACCTTTACAACCAATTTATAACCGATATTTGCTACTCACAAGCCACACTTGAGTATAGCCAAACATTCTGACAGCAGGAAAAACAGCACATTCTACAGCCGTTTGCCTTTTTTGAGGGCTTTTAGGGAGCTGATTATGACAAATAAAGATTTTGTAAATTCAAAACAAACCGATAAGTTCAACAAAGATTACAAACTAAACAAAAGCGAGCAAATATACGCCTTTTTTTGTGCCCTGATTTTATCGTTCGGCGGATTATTTATGCTATTTCGTTGGATGTTACAGATTGCAACTGATTAGAGAGAAATAAAATGACAACAGAAATTATTCAAACAAACACTGATTTTTTGCCGATAAATTTAATTGACAAGGCAATAACAAAAGGCACGGACATAGCAAGTCTTGAAAAATTAATGGATCTGCAAGAACGCTGGGAAAAATCACAAGCGCAAAAAGAGTTTAATCGTGCACTAGCCAAATTTCAGCAAGAATGTCCGACTCTAACAAAAAACAAAGCTGCCCACAACTGTAAGTACGCTCCTTTAGGCGACATTATCGCTCAAATTAAAGATGTTCTATTTGACAACGGATTAAGTATTAGATTTGAGCAAGATCATAGTAATGGGATAACCGTTTCTTGCATCGTTAGTCATTTAGACGGACACAGTGAATCCACTACGATGAGCGCATCTCCGGATAAATCGGGCAATAAAAATGATGTTCAAGCGATCGGTTCAACTGTCACTTATTTACAGAGATACACATTAATTGGCGCACTCGGAATCACAACAGCAGACGAGGACATGGATGGACGAATAAATAGCAATAAAGTCGATCCTGAATATCTAAATCTACTTTTATCATTATGTGAACAGCACGTTGTTAATGGCATTGATTTATTCCGTGATTTTTGGAAATCTCTAACAAAAAAACAACGCGAAATAATAGGAACAGATAAAATGAATGAATTTGTAAACAAGGCAAAAGAACATGGAGCAACGAACTGATGAGTGGTTTCAGGCTAGGCTTGGTAAAGTAACAGCAAGCAAAATTAGCGATGTGATGACAAAAACAAAAAACGGCTATGCAGCTAGCCGTCAAAATTACATGGCTCAGCTAATTTGCGAGCGACTAACAGAAAAACCGACCGAATCATATTCTAACGCGGCAATGCAACGAGGCACCGAGTTAGAACCTGTGGCTAGACAGTGCTACGAGCTTGAAAATCTTTGTAAAGTGATTGAGGTCGGCTTTATTCCCCATCCTACAATTGCAAACGCTGGAGCTAGCCCTGATGGTTTGGTAAACGATGATGGTTTAATTGAAATCAAATGCCCTAACACATGGACACACCTTGAATTCATGCAGACAAAAAAGCCCAAGCGTGAGTACGTATTGCAAATGCAATGGCAAATGATGTGCACGGGTCGTAAATGGTGTGATTTTGTCAGTTACGACAACAGATTGCCCGATAATTTGAGTTTTAGATGTGTTCGAATTTATTACGATGAAAAATTGGCACAAGAAATTGAAGCTGAAGTTATCAAATTTTTGCAAGAACTTGATGAGCGAATCAAACAAATAGAAGCCTCATAATCACTACAGCAATTTAGAACGGTATGAGCAAAATTGCTCACACAGCGACGATTTATTAATAGCGTCTGGTATATGCGCCGATAATTAGTGTTAGCAGAGACCCGTCATCCTTTCGGATAGCGCACTAGTTTGAAATATACAAGCCATGTGTTTGATGAACGGTAGCCACGCCGTTGGCGACAGAGTGGCACCTACCAAAATCACTACATCAGAGAGTTTTAAAATGGCTATTCTAAACAAATCACAAACAGAGAAGCAGAATAAAGATTACTGGCGAACATCAGAATTATTGATCAATGATGCGTTAAAACTGCTTAATATTGAAATGTTTGGCGTTGATGTATGTTGCTCAAGCGAAGATGTGAAAATTGAAAAAGCTAATTTTTGTATAACCGAGCAACACGACGCACTGAAATGTAATTCATGGTTTTCGCTGTACGAGCAGGATAACACCTCATTTTGTAATCCGCCGTTCTCTAAAAAGTGGGAATTTTTTCAAAAGGCGATCGAACAAGTGAATAAATTTAGCAAGCAAGTTTTAATGGTCTTGCCGTACACGCCTGCAACAAAAACATGGCACGACAATGTACACGGACAAAACTGTATTATCTACGTACCCGATGGGCGTTATCAATATCTATTGCCGAACGGCGAAAAATCAGCGAGTAGCTGTAATTTTGAAACGTGTTTAGTTCTAATTGTGCCGTTCAAGTGTGGCAATGTAATAGTTAATTACAAGCGAGGCGTGTATGAATAGAGCTAATGATGAGTTGCCTGAAAACCTTACTGATTGCGTTGTAATTACTAGGTCATTTTCGCAGGACGGGAAAATTATAACTAGCACTCGAAACTCATGTTATTACAGAAGAAGCGATAAATGGGGGCATGTTAATGGCTGTCATGTTTTGGCTTGGGTTTACACGCATGAGTTAAT
>NZ_LZGZ01000278.1:0-758 GCF_001690515.1 Gilliamella sp. Fer4-1
TATAGGCCAATTGGATATAACCGAAATTAGGTATGATATTTCTTACTTATATATTTTTTTAGATGAAAAAAATAATACGTATATGACTTTTGAACAATCAACATAAATAATCATTGACTGACAATACTATCATTAAGCTTTGCACATAATCAGATAAATACCTAATGAGCATTACCAGTATCGAAATAACGATATTAGACTGTTAATTCTACGAACCGTTGGTACGCATAGACAAAAGAAACAGTGAAGATGAGAAAACAGTCTACTTCCATACCGACCCAAATAGTGCGCCAGAAAAGTTAACCGATGCAAATAGTGACATCGTCTGGGAATGCAGCTTTCAGTTCTTGGGAAGCACATTCAGGCAATCGAGCACAACTCAGTAGAGCTAAACCTCAGATATTAGGGATAGTATTAGGACAGAGAAACTGGCTTACATTACCATACTTTATCAAAAGTAGAAAACATTTCATGGAAAGGAGGATCCCCTGATGATGCATTTGCACATTGGAAATATACAGACATCAGAACAATAGTAGCTAAATTAGATCCGCTAGATAAAGTGTTTTATACTATCATGCCATCGATATGATAAGGCAAGAAACTCTTTAAATATTAACGGTAACGTTGTTAATTCAAAGTCACCGGCTGATCATAAAAAAATAAGTTGTTAAAAAATGAATATACAACATATAGAAATAGCAGATTGTAATATTTTGGAAACTAAAATATTTTCTAATAAAATTAAGATATATTTT
>NZ_LZGZ01000279.1:0-784 GCF_001690515.1 Gilliamella sp. Fer4-1
TACCACGATAACGAATGGGGCATTGTTCAACATAATAGCCTTAAATTATTTGAAATGATTTGCCTTGAAGGGCAACAAGCAGGGTTATCATGGATTACTGTTTTGAAAAAGCGTGATGAATATCGCCGTTGCTTTTTCAATTTTGACCCCAAAAAAATCATAAGATTGTCAACTGAAGATATTGAGCAATTACTTAAAAATAAAGGACTGATCCGTAATCGTTTAAAGTTAAATAGCATTGTCAAAAATGCCCATGCTTATTTAAATATGCAAAAAAAAGGGGAAGATTTCTCGCAATTTATCTGGTCTTTTGTAAACGGCAAGCCCATTATTAACCACTTTAAAGATAAAAGTGAAGTGCCTGTAAGCACCGAAATATCTGACAACATGTCAAAGGAGTTAAAAAAAAGAGGCTTTAGTTTTGTTGGCTCCACAATTTGTTATGCTTTTATGCAATCAATGGGACTGGTTGATGATCATTTTCAGAATTGCTTTAAAAAAGGATGTTAATTTAATGAATATATTGAAGTTATTAAAGTATTTCGTAATCACTATTTTAAGTTATTTTATTGTCTGTAATATTATTATTTTTATTTATGCACAACAAAAGCCCGTTGATAATGCTGAAACTATGGTTGTGTTAGGATCTCAAGTTGTCGGCACGCCAGCTACAGCGCCTTTAACTTTACAAATTCGTTTAGATATTGCTGCTACTTACTTACAAAATAATCTTCAAACTAAAGTCGTTGTTTGTGGTGGACAAGGTAAAGATGAATCAGCAAGT
>NZ_LZGZ01000280.1:0-2573 GCF_001690515.1 Gilliamella sp. Fer4-1
TTTATTTATAATAATTCATTAAACAATTGAATTTAAAGTAATTTCATGCTAAAACGGTATAGATTCCTGAATATTTTTTACAAAAATGATTTTATTTTTGCCCCAATAAAATAGGAAAAAATATGAAGAAAGATCTAAAAGAAATAGAACAACAAGATCAATTAATAGTAGTTTATTTATCTCTAAAATAATTGGCTAATTCGTCAATTTTTTTAGATTACCCACGGCAACCAAACAGCTATCATTCATGACTTAATAGCATTTTTTTGCTATAGTAGGCGCCATTTTATTTAATTTGGATGAATCTTAATTATGGAATCTATACCTAATTGCCCTGTTTGCCAATCTGAACACACTTATCATGATGGCAGCTTTTGTGTTTGCCCTGAATGTGCCCACGAATGGGATCCAAACGAGGCTGTGTCTTCTGATGATGAATTACAAGTAAAAGACAGTAATGGTAATTTACTTGCTGATGGTGATGATATTATTTTAATTAAAGATCTTAAGTTAAAAGGATCGTCAACTGTGCTGAAAAAAGGCGCTAAAGCCAAAGGCATTCGTTTAGTAGACGGTGATCATGAGATCGATTGTAAAGTCGATGGTATGAAAATTATGCTTAAAGCTTGCTTTGTGAAAAAAGCTTAGCTAATTATAATATGTTGTGCTGATTTTATCAGCATTACATATACATTATTTTTCTCTCATTTTACATAACATCTTTATTAGCAATAGCCATAACCTATGAAAATGCTACCGTTGCCGATAAAAATCAGCAAAAGGGAATATTTAACGGCATTCCCTTAATTGTTAATCTTAATTTTCAAAAACCAATGTTGCTTCTTCAAGTTATAAGTAAAACGATATAAAATATAAACTCATTTAACCTTTGCAAGCAATATAGTTAATTTGTCCTATCTTATTTTCATAACCACCATATCCCACCCCACCATTGACAGAATGCACAACAAAGTATAGTTCGGGTGAATAGTTATCTCTTGTCCAATAATGAGCATCACGCCATTCAGAGTTTGGGTAGCTTATTTTATTCATTGGCCCCCACTCAGCGGTCAGCCCTTCACCAATTGCTCGAGTATAATTGTTATCTTTAAACTGCCAATACATTGGTGCTTTTCTTTGTGGAGAGTTAGTCAATTCGCCTCGAGAAAGTACGTTAAAAGCACTTCCACATTTTGTTTGAGATACATTCCAATATCCCTTAAAATCGCCCTGTGGAATAGCCCAAATACTTGTTGGATTAAAGCTATAATCATGTTTAACTGATCTATCTCTTTTTAATGTCGCTTGCACTATTACTTGATCTAATGGTTTTTTCTTTAAGGTAATTGATCCTAATGAATCAACATCAACAACATCTTTCGTTTGAGTAATAACTGAAAATTCATAATCCGTTTGTGCACCAGTCATCACTAATTGAAACTGAGCCCCTGGAAAGCCCGTTGTTGGGAATGTTTTTGATGAATATGTTGGTTTAGCCTTAAAGCCAAAATCCAATACATAATCACTTGTGCGACCTCCTCCATACTCAGGACTTATTATGCTATTTTCAAGATTCCATTTTTGAGAATTACCGTTTTCATCAAAACCATGCCATTGAGCATTTTGATAAACAACTGTGGCATTCGGTTTAGCATAACAAATTTGCGATTTTGGTGCTATTTGGTAGGTTTTAGCTAGGGTAATCGGCTCGCCTTCATCAGGAATTCCGTATGCCGAATGGGCTCTAACATTGGTTTTAATGATGAGTTTTAATGGCATTGAAAAACCACTTCCACAACCTATAATTTTTTTCTTATCATCACCGATTATTCTTACGCCATTATTGTCATACCACCAATAATTAGTCATTTCCACTTTAAATGGTTGCTGAGGATCAGCATTATCACCATCTATATCACTGTAATTTTCAACTTTATCTAAATTTGTTGAAGTATAAATCGCCACTTTAAAATCGTTAAGCGTTAAGTTACCATCAAATTCTTTCACTTCACTAGATTTTATAGTGCCACTCGCCTCACTGTAAAAAACACCATTAACAGTAAAACCATGTTTATCTGCACTCGATAACGCAACCACTTGCGGTGTATTCCCAACAATAACCTGACTTGAAGTCGCTGTTAGTATTGCATTAGCTGAGCTAACGTGTATCCATTGTGATAATAAGATTAAACTCATGACTTGAGTAGGTTTTGGTTTTAAGTGAGCTGTCAGTGCCGTTATTTTGGTAGCAAAGTGAGATTTGCAATGGAAGTGTTTAAAACAAAAAGGTAACGCTAAAGATAAAACGTTTTGTTGTAATATTAAAGTTGAAATAAAACGATTAACAAATAATAATATGCCCGATGCCCGATGCCCGATGCCCGATGCCCGATGCCCGATGCCCGATGCCCGATGCCCGATGCCCAATTATATTTTATCATAATTTTTTTATTCATCACACTTACCCTCTTAAATTTGTTTTTATAAAACAAATGGTTAATGTTATTTTTAGTAATTTTAGCATAAAGTAGTATATAGTTATGCTACTCTATTTTAGAATAAAAACCTCGTTT
>NZ_LZGZ01000281.1:0-3288 GCF_001690515.1 Gilliamella sp. Fer4-1
AATTCACGCGGAGTAAAACTAGCTCTAGGAATATCGTTACTTTGTCGGTTAATGCAATAAGCGCAATCAAACATGCAATAATTAGTTAACATAATTTTGAGTAAAGAAACACATCGCCCATCAGCGGTAAATGAATGGCAAATACCAGATTTATATGCATTACCTATGCCTTTATTTTTATTATTTCTTGATACACCACTCGACGAGCAAGAAATATCATATTTTGCCGATTCAGCTAAAATTTCCAGTTTGGTTATTATTTTTCCAGTCATATTGAACTCAACACTTACCTGTTTATTTATACAGTATATCGTAGCCATAGTAGGTTTTGCAAGTATATATTGCTAACAAAAACCGTCATCACTCACTATTTTAATCATTTTTTTAAGCGGTAAATTTATTGTAATTGCTTTACCTATATAAATAATTAAGGCGATATTAGGATACAGAAATAAAAAACTCGGCAAAGTATTGTTCAGCTTACAACTGTACGCTATAATCAACGCACTTTTTTGTATGAAGCCAGATATAACTTAGGAGCTAAATAGTAAATGAAACGTGTTGTTATTACAGGGTTAGGAATTCTTTCAAGTATTGGGAATAATACTAAAGAAGTTTTAGAATCACTAAAAATTGGCCGTAGCGGTATTACCTTTTCTCAAGAAATGAAAGATAGCGGTATGCGTAGCCATGTATGCGGAAATGTCAAACTAGATACTACAGGATTGATTGATCGCAAAGTTGTTCGTTTTATGAATGATGCTTCTATTTATGGTTATCTTGCTTTGCAACAAGCTATTGAAGATGCAAAATTAACCCCTGAACAAGTTTCTAACCCTCGTACTGGTCTAATTGCGGGCTATGGTGGTTCAACTAAGACACAATACAATGTCGTTGCTGGCATGAAAGAAAAAGGATTACGAGGAGTTGGTCCTTATGCAGTAACCAAATCAATGTCATCAGCAATTTCGGCTTGTTTAGCAACTCCATTTAAAATTAAAGGTGTTAGCTATTCAATGACATCAGCTTGTGCAACATCGGTTCACTGTATTGGTCATGCAGCGGAGCTCATTCAACTTGGCAAACAGGATATTGTTTTTGCTGGCGGTGGTGAAGAGCTTTGCTGGGAAATGTCTTGCGAATTTGACGCTATGGGCGCTTTATCAACCAAATATAACGACAATCCAGAAAAGGCATCACGTGCTTACGATAAAAACCGTGATGGTTTTGTTATTGCTGGCGGTGCGGGTATGGTTGTTGTTGAAGAGCTAGAACATGCTCTTGCGCGTGGAGCTCATATTTACGGTGAACTTGTTGGCTATGGTGCAACATCAGATGGTCATGACATGGTGGCACCATCAGGCGAAGGTGCAATGCGCTGTATGCAACTGGCTATTCAAGACTTAGATGTACCTGTTGATTATATCAATACTCATGGTACATCAACCCCAGTTGGAGATGTCAAAGAATTGTGGGCAATCAAACAAGTTTTTGGTGATAACATTCCAGCGATTTCATCAACCAAATCAATGACAGGCCACTCATTAAGTGCCACTGGTGCACAAGAGCTTATCTATTCATTATTAATGTTAGAGCATGGCTTTATTACTCCAAGTATCAACATTGATGAACTTGATGAAGCGGCCATTGGTATGAATATTATTACCGAACCAACTGAACGTGAACTCACAACAGTCATGTCAAATAGTTTTGGTTTTGGCGGCACTAATGCCTCAATTGTAATGAAAAAATACAAAGCTTAATAAGCATTAAGTTAGTATCAATCAATAAAAAACCGTTTATTTAAGAACGGTTTTTTATTGATAACGTTATATTAGATAACTCCATAAACTCACCTTAATTAATGATATTATGCTTGATATTAAAGAGCAATTTTAACTGAAATTAATAATGCCAATAAATTAAGGTTTTGGATGAAAATCCTCAATTTCATCACGCCAACGATTATAGTTCCAACTTACAATTTTGGCTGTTATCTCTGTCAGGTAACCTTGCGCTGCTTGTTTTTGTGCTGGGGTGAGGATCTGTTCTAAATGATTTTGAATTTGCTCGTTATATTCCCAAACTGGGGGGAGTTGCTCAGAATCCCACGCTAAATTGTTACCTTGTTCCTCGATTTTTTGTTTAGCATAATCACTTAATAGCGACTGTAACTATCCCCTAAAATAGTACAGCAAAAAAGTAGAAAATTCTCCATGATAAAAGTAAAAGAGGATTTAATTATGGAAAAAATGACTGAACATCAAATCGTAGCTATTTTAAAAGAAGCAGAGGCAGGTATTCCCGTTAAAGAACTGTGCCGTAAATATGGCATGGGTAATTCAACTTTCTATAAATGGCGAGAAAAATACGGCGGTATGGAAACTTCAGACATCAAACGCTTAAAAGAGCTGGAGGCTGAAAACCGCAAGCTTAAGCAAATGTTTGCCGAGCTGAGCTTAAAATCCCAGCTTCAGGAAGAAATTATAAAAAAGCTTTAGTGCCAACAGGGACACGTAAAACGTGGGCACAGCAACTACGAAAAAAATCATTCGGTTACTATTGCTATGAGTTGTGCTATTGTTGGTTTAAGCCGTTGTGCTTACTATTATCAATCTAAGTTACAGGATGATTCGGTGATTGTTTCAGTATTGAATGCTATCACAGACCGGCATTTACGCTGGGGCTTTCCTAAATGTTTTAATCGTATCAGAAAGCTCGGCTATCAATGGAATCATAAACGGGTATATCGGGTGTATTGTGAATTAAAGCTTAATCTCAGGGTAAAGCGTAAAAAACGTATTCCTCCACGATGCCCAGAAAGGTTATTAGTCCCCAATAAACAAGGTGAATGTTGGTCAATGGATTTTATGAGTGACAGTAGTCGTAATCAACGTCGCTTTAGGACATTCAATGTCATCGATGACTTTAATCGTGAGGCGTTAGGTATTGATATTGCAGTAAGCTTACCAGCAGGAAGGATTACCCGTTACTTAGATAAACTGGCCGAATATCATGGGTATCCATTAAAAATACGGGTCGATAATGGGCCAGAATTTACAGGAAAAACCTTTATAAATTGGGCTAAATCACATGATATAACCATGCCCATATCAAAATGGCTATATTGAACGATTTAATCGTATCTATCGCACTGAAGTGCTCGATTTATATCTATTTAATAATCTAGAACAAGCAAGAAAGGTAACCGAAGAATGGCTAACCATTTATAACACCGAAAGACCGCATGAGGCATTAAATAACATGACACCGATTGAGTATAAAACA
>NZ_LZGZ01000282.1:0-9756 GCF_001690515.1 Gilliamella sp. Fer4-1
ATAAATCTAAATGAGGTCATTTATGCCACCAAAATACTATGGCGCCAATGCAACACTATCAACAATAAACACAACTTCATTTAGCCAACCATCAACAACTGCGACTCAAAATGAAGCAAATAAGACTATGAAAGAAGACAAAAGAAATTCAACAGACCCACAACCTTATCCACCTGTAGAATCTAAGGCTCAACCCAAGTCAATTAACAACAACGCCAACAGTAGCTGTACCCCTACTTCAAAGCTATCGATAATTGCTATAGCATTAACCGTTTGCTTAAGTGGTTTTGGTTTTTATTATGGTCATCAGCAAATTAAGCAGCAAAAAAAGGTCATTTCGACATTGCAAACTGAATTGGCAAATTTAAAACAAACAACAAAACAAAGCATCACCAATGATTTACAAGATAGTATTAACGATGCAATCAATAAGCAAAACCAACAATTTAACTCGTTAGAACAGCGTGTTAAGCGTGAGCTTGACGATCAGCAAGAAAAGCAACAGCAATTAAGCAATCAATTTAATGATTCATTAAAACTTACCGAACAAAACTTGCAAAAAATTAATGAACGCTTAGCTGCTATGTCCACCACCGATCACAATGTTTGGTTAATTTCACAAGCAAATTATTTAGTACATTTAGCAGGTCGTAAAATATGGAATGACCAAGATTACACATCAGCACGATTACTACTAAAAAGTGCAGATCAAAGCCTTGTACAAGCTGAAGATCCAAGCTTACTACCTGCAAGGCAAGCTATTGGTAAAGATATCAATTCGCTCGCTCAAGTAAGCTTTATTGATACCGATGGTATTATTATTAACTTAATTGGTCTGTCAGAATCAATTACCGAATTACCTTTAGTTGGTAATTATAAAGATATTGACCTTGGTATGACGCTATATAGCGAAGATACTACCAATGCAAACAGCTATAATGATAAATCTCAAAATGTTGATACCACCAGCAATACTGTACAGGCGAATTCTAATAATGTAGTTGATAACAATAATAATGAGTTATCATCATCAATTAGTGAGTGGTCCAGCAATTTGTTAAGCAGTGCTAAGACCTTTATGGATAAATTCATTACTATTGAAAAATTTGACGATAAAGATAACAATTTTAAAGCATGCTTAGAGCAAGCTGGCAAAGATGAAAAACAAATCACAAAATGCCAAATTTTAAAAGCACCACTGAGTTTAGAACAATCACTCTACCTGCGTGAAAACATTCGTTTCCGCCTATTGATTGCAGCACAAGCAGTACCAAGGCATCAAGAACTTATTTACCAACGAGCACTTAGCGATGCCGCTATTTGGGTTAATGCCTATTTTGATGGTAATGCGCCAAGCGTGAAAGCATTCATTAATGAACTTGAAAGTTTACAAAATCAATCTATCAGTAATCAAAATGCCCCAGAAGACCTAGCTAGCATCGGCGAGCTTGAAAAACTGATGCAAACCCGTGTTCGTTCAATGTTAGCAAAATAGGAGAATAATGATGATAAAAATACTAATTATTTTCTTAGTGCTAGTTGGTGGATTGTTTCTTGGACCATTATTACAAGGGCAGCAAGGCTCAGCGGTATTTGAATTTGCTAATTATCGTATTAGCATGTCGTTTAATTCATTTATGATATTTGAATTAATTGGGTTGCTTTTCCTTTACCTAATTTATTGTTTTTTTAGTAAAATATTTAGTTCTAAAACGGCATTAGGCAATTGGCTAAGCTTACATTCACCCAAAAAATCAATAAAACGCATTGAACAAGCACAAACCTTATTGCTTGAGGGCGATTATAAGCAAGCTGCTAAACTTTTTGTAAAAAGCGCTAAAGGGGCAAAAAATATCACTTTATCGTATTTACTTGCAGCCCAAGCTCAAATCAATAATAATGAATTAATTGAGGCAAATCAATCTCTTGAGCAAGCTGCTAAAAGTTGCCAATCAAAAGATTTATTTACCTTTCAATTGGTACAGATTCGCTTACAAATAAAAAACCACGAATACACTGCTGCAAGAATGACATTGAATCAACTATTAAACGAAAAACCACGCAATGGTGAAGTGCTTAGACTAGCTGATCAACTTTATTACGAAATGGGCGATTATCAAGCAATCATAGACCTATTGCCAGCAATGTATAAAGCTAAAGCGTATAGCGAATTGCGATTAGATCAGCTTAAACAAACAGCCTATATTGGCCGAATTAAACAACTTTCAGCTAGCGATGATCCTCAAGCACTAGTAAAATGGTGGCACTCACAACCCCGAGCCATCTTAAATAATATTACTTATCAAAAAGCGGTAGCCGATAGTTTTAATCAATTAGGCCAAACCAATGAGGCAGAAAAGTTATTAAAGTCGATAAATAAGCTAGAACCAAAAGAAAGAACATAAAAGCGCACAAATAAAAAACAGGGCAAATGCCCTGTTTTTTATTTGTGCTTAAAATAGCCTTTATACATCGTAATTAGAAATTAATTATCGAATAACGTAAAATCAAACAATAAAGTAACGAATTAACGCCATAAAGCATATACCAGCAACCACAATACACATTAAATTTTTGGTTACAAAAGCGATAATGACAGTTGGAATTGTTGCTAAGCAATACTCTATATTAAAAGTAGGAAACTGTCCTTGTTTTGCTAAAAATAAATTTTGCACAAACAGTGCAGTTAAAATACATAAAGGTACATACGACAAAAACTGAATTACACTATTAGGTAGCTGCAATTTCCGAACCAATAAAAATGGAATAATTCTCGGCAACCAAGTCACTAACCCACAACCGAAAATAATTAATAAGCTATACATTGTCATACATCACGCTCCATTACCATCCCCATAAAACAACCGATAAGCGTACTGATTAAAATAGCCATTTCAGGAGATACAAAGCGCATTAACAAAATAAGCGTAATCGCAACCGTTAGCATTGCTAAAATTCGATTTTTAAAATGCTTACTTTTATCACCAATTAATTGCAAATATAACAAACCAATAAACATGGCTACTAGAGCATAATCTAAACCGAACAGAGCAGGATCGGGTAACCATTCACCAATTAAAGCACCCAATAAGCAAGATAAAATCCAAGTAGTATAAGCGGTTAAGTTAAGTCCATGCATCCAAGCTGCGTTAATAGGCTCTTTATTAGCAATAGCATTCATAGCAACAGCAAAACTTTCGTCAGTCAATAAGCTACCAATACCAATATTATTAAATAGCGAAAACTTGCGAAAAATGGGGGCTGTTGCCATGCTCATTAAGAAATGACGTGAATTAATTAAAAAAGTAGTAAAAATAATGGACGAAATGGGTGTCGCTACCATCATTAATCCAGCAATAATAAATTGTGCTGCACCAGCATAAACGATGATAGCCAGCAACGTAACTTCAAATACTGACAAGTTTGCTGATTTGCCCACAACTCCAGCCGCAATACCAATACCGATGTAACCCAATAATGTTGGAATACAGGCATAAACTCCATCTTTAAATGTTAATGACATAACAACCACCTAAAAATAAACATTGTATTATCGTAAATTATCAATAAGCGCAAAGTATCAGCAGTTTGCTTGAATATAAAAATAAATGCAATGAGTTATTCATTGATTTGCGATATTTTCGATTTTGCAAAAACACACCTATTTAAATTTTTTCAAGGTTAGGTCTGACATAAATCGTATCGCCATAACAATACTTATCTTCAACGACTTTAGGTTTGATATAATAAATAATCCTACCACCATTTTTCCCTGATTAGGCATACCATAAAGAGTTTGTACATAAAGAGCGCTCGTTGACACGGTCAATTTATACGGAGCTAAGCAAATAGCTAATGTTAGCATAATCAAATCAATGCAATGATTAATTTGTAACAAAACTTGGTTAACTACCGTGTGTTAAACGATGTTTGTAAAATAATTTTACCTAAATCGCAAAAAGTAATGATAAGTAATAAAAATTGCACGATCCAATATCAAAAATAGATATAGAACTCTATCTATTTTTTTATTTTGCTATAATATTTACAAAAGCATCTTTGACAATTAAAAAGCATTTATTTATTAAAAGTGATAAACCAATCTATGTATACAGGAACTCTATTTATTGTTTCAGCGCCAAGTGGTGCTGGTAAATCAAGTTTAATTCAAGCTTACCTTTCCCAAAGTAATTTGCACCCAGCCAAAGTATCAATTTCGCATACAACACGCACACCTCGCCCCGGTGAAGCACATGGCGAGCATTATTATTTTGTGGATCATGAGCACTTTGAATCATTAATTGCCAAGCAGGCATTTGTTGAATATGCTAACGTTTTTGACCATTATTATGGCACATCTAAAGCCGAAATCGAGCAAAGCCTATCGCAAGGGACTAATGTTTTTTTAGATATTGATTGGCAAGGTGCTAGGCAAGTACGCAAAAAAATGCCTGATGCAAAAAGTATATTTATATTACCACCCTCACTAAAAGAGCTTGAAAATCGGCTAGTAAAGCGTGGGCAAGATGACAATAATATCATTGCCAAACGAATGAAAAAAGCACAGGCTGAAATTTCGCATTATAACGAGTATGACTATGTCATTATCAATGACGATTTTAATATATCGTTAAATGCCTTAAGCGCAATAATTACCACAGCTAGTTTAGAGCAATCAAAACAAACTGTTATCAATAAACAATTATTAGCAGATTTATTGGCAAACCATTCAAATTAAAACATATATGATATCGCCTAAATATCAGTGCGATATCATTGATAGAATAAATTAATGACCTAATCCTCTATCGGCCTGATCGTTTTGAATTAACTCTAACTTATAGCCATCAGGATCTTCAACAAAAGCAATAATAGTTGTGCCCCCTTTTACAGGTCCGGCTTCACGAATAACTTTACCGCCTGCTTGTTTCACGTCATGGCACATTTTAGCTACATCATCAACACCAATTGCAATATGACCAAATGCCGAACCATGTTCATATTGATCCGTACCCCAGTTATAAGTTAACTCAATAACTGAACTGGTAGTTTCATCACCATAGCCAACAAAAGCTAATGAATATTGGTATTCAGTATTTTCACTAGTTCTTAACACACGCATTCCCATTATACGAGTATAAAAATCAATGGAACGTTGTAGATCGCCAACGCGGATCATGGTATGTAATATACGCATTACTTTATTACTCCTTATCACATTAAAATTTGTGGTGAGTTTATACGTTAGCGCTTAGACAGGCAAATATTTGTTGCAGATTAGGAATGCATGATAAAAAATAACTACAAAAAACGAGTAAAATTAACATTTTGCTCACCATAAAGATGAGCAAAATTCAATCAAAAATGACATACAATTTATTAAAAATTAAAAACTCTTATTTTATTGAATTTTTAAAACTACGAGGTGAAGCGCTAATTTGTTTACCGTTAGTCACTAAACGAACAGGTTGGCCAACAAAGAAATCGTTAGGAGAACCTTTTTGAACAATAACAATATTTGATCCCTTATTCTGTTTAATTTCTAATTCAACCCCTTCAGCTTGGTTGGCTTTATTTTGAATTGCATCGCCCAAAATTGCACCACCAATAGCACCTGTAGCAGCTGCTAATACTCGACCAGTGCCATCACCAATGGTATTGCCTAAAACACCACCTAGAACAGCACCACCTAAAGTACCCGCTACGTTTTCACTCTTACCATTTGACGCATTAGCTTGAATTTTAACTGGTCGTACAGAAACAACTGTACCATAACTCACTTGTTGAACTTGTTTTGCTTGATCAGCCGTATATACATCGCCAGAATGGAGATCACTATTGCTACATCCAGATATAAGTGCAGCTAAAATAGTTAATGTGACGATTTTTTTCATAATTAATTCCTCATGTAATGTTCGTATAAACTCGTTATACATTGTTTAGGATAATATTGTTTTTGAAAAACAACAATAGCATTTTCATTATTTTATCAATAGCCAATACAATTTATGCCTAAGTTAGGTTATACTCAGCGCAATATTTTATTAAGCATATAATGAATATATGAAACGGTTATTTTTTCAAGTAATATTATCAGTTATGATAACTGCCTGTCATGATGTAAATCAAGCGCCACAAAAAACAGATAGCGCTGCTTTTGAGCAACCATCAGGTGGTTGTTTAGATAATAAAACAGCAAATGATTCACACCTTGGCAAAGTTCCTGCTTTAGGATGTTCCGTAAAATAATTTAATAGGCATATGTAACATAATGAAAACTATCGAAATCGACGAAGAATTATACCAATTTATTGCAGGCCAAACTAAACACATTGGTGAAGACGCATCAAGTATATTACGACGTTTGTTAAATATAAACCAATCTGGATTGGCAAAACAACGAACTAGCGTAAAAAAAGAAAATCATTATCCTCTTTTTAATGATTTATTAACTAGCAGCACTTTTACAAACGAAAAATCCATTATTAGTCGTTTTATATTATTACTTAGTGCCTTATATAACTATAATCCAGCACTTTTTGCTATTGCCGCCACTTCATTGCATGGTAGCAAACGACAATATCTTGCAAAAGACAAGTTATCACTCGAAACATCGGGTAAAAATACCAAACCTCGCGAAATTACTGGCACACCTTATTGGGTTATTAGTAATACCAATACTGCCAGAAAAATGTATATTATTGAATCGATAATGAGTGACATGGGCATATCTGAAACAATGATAAACCAAGTTACCAACGCTTTTTTACCTAACAGGTTAAATAAAAACATATATAGCGTTAAAAACACGATATAAACTCAATCAATTCATGTTTTTAGCCATTATAAAATATTAGTTTATGAAAGAGGAGTAAAAAATGGCCAAGCAAAGCCGCGCAGGAATGCTAGCACAAGCATCGGATCTTATTAATGTTGAAGCCTTAAAAAATAACTATTACCAAATCCAACCTGATACGGATAATGCTAGCCAATTAGTCATTTTTGGTACGTCTGGTCATCGTGGCAGTTCCAACAAAGGTACATTTAATGAAGCTCATATATTAGCCGTTGCTCAAGCCATTGCCGAATACCGCAAAGCCAATAACATTACTGGTCCATGCTTTATTGGTCAAGACACCCATGCACTTTCAGAACTTGCATTAAAATCAGTTATTGAAGTTTTTGTTGCTAATGAACAAACTGTGGTTATGGCTCGTGATTGGGGCTATACACCAACGCCAGTGATTTCACATGCTATTTTAACCTATAACCAAGGCAAACATTCCCAGCTTGCCGATGGCATCGTAATTACGCCATCACATAACCCACCTGAAGATGGCGGAATAAAATATAATCCAACTAATGGTGGTCCTGCAGATACTGATATTACAAAGCAAATAGAAAACCGTGCTAATGAATTACTAAAAAACAAACTAAATGGTGTAAAACGCATCAGCGTAGACAAAGCAATACATTCAAATTATATCCATACGAAAGAATACGAAACCGATTATATTAACGATCTTGAAAACATTCTTGATCTATCTCTCATCAAATCATCATCACTAAAAATTGGTGTTGATCCATTGGGTGGTGCTGGTATTACTTATTGGCCTAGAATTGCCGAAAAATATGGTATTAACTTAAATATTGTTAACAACAACATCGATCCAACATTTAGTTTTATGCACCTAGATCATGATGAAGTGATCAGAATGGACTGCTCAAGCCGTTGGGCAATGGCTGGATTATTAAAATTAAAAGACCAATTTGATTTAGCCTTTGGCAACGACACTGATTTTGATCGGCATGGTATAGTGACCCCTACAGGGCTAATGAACCCAAATGCCTATCTTTCTACTTGTGTAAATTACTTGTTCCAAAATCGCCCTCAATGGCATAAAGATATCGCCATTGGTAAAACGCTAGTCACAAGCTCAATGATTGATCGAGTAGCCAATAGCTTAAACAAAAAATACTTAGAATACCCAGTTGGCTTTAAATGGTACGCTGATGGGCTTTACCAAGGTAAACTAGGCTTTGCTGGCGAAGAAAGTGCTGGCGCCTCATTTTTAAGAACCAACGGTAAAGTTTGGACGACCGACAAAGATGGGATTATTTTATGCTTATTAGCGGCCGAAATGACAGCTAAATTGGGTAAAAATCCACAAGAACAATATCAAAAGTTGGAAGAAAAATTTGGTGTTTCTTATTATGGGCGAATTCAAGCGCCAGCCTCGTTTAATGAAAAACAAAAACTAGCGAAACTTGATGCAAGTCAATTAACTACCGACAACCTAGCTGGCGAAAAAATTACTCAATGCCTAACGACTGCACCTGCTAATAATGCACCAATTGGTGGGCTTAAAGTGATTACAGAAAACGGTTGGTTTGCCGCTCGCCCTTCAGGAACCGAAGATGCTTACAAAATTTATGCTGAAAGTTTTATAAGCAACGAACATTTAAGTACGCTTCAACAAGAAGCGCAAGAAATTGTGGCAAAAGCAATTAAATAGTTAGCCGAATTTGCAATGAAAAGCAACTGTTAAAGTTGCTTTTTATTTTTAAAGTACAATTTGAATTCCAACTTAACATTTTGATTTTCTGATAAAAACGATTTTATTAGTTTTTTGTTTCTATCAACACCTAATTTTTCCCAATCGCTTTATACCATTTGATATGGCGTAGCATTTTGTATACATACCGATCAAAAAAGCTAGTTTCACTAATATTTCATTTCATCTGAATAAATGCATCAGCACTTATTACTGATGCAAATCCCGTCAATGCCGACATAAAACCACTATGCACCATTTGAGCAGAAAGGATTTGATCATTAAATTCAAGATCTCGCGTTGTGCAAGCATTATGAATTAAAATAGGCTGATAACCTAGTTCGCAAGCATAGCGCGTAGTTGAATCAACACACATGTGGATCATCATGCCGCAAAGAACTAATTGTTCTATGCTTTCTTGCTGTAATTTTTGTTGTAAATTGGTTTGGTAAAAGCTATTGGGAAAATTTTTTTCTATAATATATTCACGTAAATCCTTAATAGGTAATAGGCTAGAGTGAATTTCAGCGCCATTACTTCCTTTAACAAAAAAGTTAGCATTAGGATCAGATTTTGTATGTTGAATATAATAGATGGGTAACTGTTTTAATCTAAAATATTGCTGTAATTTTAGAACATTTTTTAATGTAGATTCGGTATTAACTAAGGCAAATTTACCTTCTGGAAAATAGTCATTTTGGACATCAATAATCACTAATGCCTGTTTCATCTTTTTTCTCCTTTGTTATCTTTCTATTTATAATTATGTAATAATTGAGTAACGCATAACATAGTAGACTGAAAGCCTTTGCTATTATTCGCTTTCAAAATGAAAAATGGATAAAAAAGATCGAGCTATTTTAGATGAATTGAAAAAGAACAGCCGTCAATCATGGAAAGAGATTGGCGAAAAAGTATTTTTAACAGGGCAAGCTGTTGGGCAGCGAGTTCAAGAACTGCACGCTAATCACATTATCGAAAAGTTTACTATCAAAGAAAAAACCAGCAATCTACAATTTATCACCATTTATATGGATTCCAACCAATTCAGAGCATTTGAAAATAGGGTTAAATCATTTAACGAAATTATCGAGTTTTATAAAATTACAGGCGATGGGTGTTATATGATAAAAAGTTGCTTTATTGATGAAAGATTAACGCTATTTTTAGAAGAAATTGAGCAATATTGTCGATACAAAAT
>NZ_LZGZ01000283.1:0-4998 GCF_001690515.1 Gilliamella sp. Fer4-1
GTAAAACTTAAAAAACTTAATTAATTTGTTTTTCTTTTAACCTAGTTAAGATTGCTTCGGCACTTTGGTTGCTCGATTTTATTCCTGCCTCTTCAAGTTTACGATCAAGCGAATCTTGAGTTTCAGATCCCAATAATTCTTTTTTTGCTTCAATAGTGGCAGATGTTTTTTCTTGTCGTTTTTTTATTCGCTCAAGAGAGTCTAAGGCTGTTTGTAGTTTTGTTGTTGAATTTCCATAACGTTGAGCAATAGCAGATTGTGCCTTTTGCACACTTTCTGTTGCTTTTACAATATCTACTTGTTGTTTAAGATTACGGATATTAATTTCTGTTTGTAATATTATTTGTCGTAGATTTTTTACGTTATCGGCAAAATAAGTTGCTTGCTCTTTATTAACTGTGTACTTCTTTTCAAGAACCGAAAGTTTTTCAGCGACTTCTAAGGCCAATTTTTCATTATTGCTTTCTAATGCTTTGATGGCATAATTTTCATACTCAGTTATTTCTACTTGAATTTTTTCAACTTCTTTATCGGCTAATTTTTGTTGCGCAAGTATGCTTGCTAACGATTCTTTAGCTTGTTTTAATTCAACGTCAGCATCGCGAATTTCTTGGTCTAATATACGTAGAGCTTGCGCATCAATAATCGCTTCGCCGGCTTCATTAACACTACCACGAAGCGCTGTAATAAGCTTTTTGAAGATAGCCATTGTTAATCTCCTTGTTAACTATTTTGATTCAATATTGTTAATGTTAATATAATGTTCATAAGCTTCGGTAACTTTAATGACATTATCTGATAAAGTTTCTAATTCATAAATGATGTCGCTTAATAATGAAGACGCACTTAAAGCTCCGTACATAATATAATTTAATGCCCCATCTCCTGTTTTTTCAATTGCAATAGTCGATAGTGGGAATAGTTTTCTAGTACATAATATTTCTTCATTAAATTGATTTGTGTGTTTGACAATATCAACAGGCCAAAGTAGAGCCTCAATAATAATTTGTTGATTAGAAGCACTTAAAAATAGAGGTAGATCACCATACTCATGCATGGTTATATGCAAACAAGCATCAACGCCATCGATGACTTCAATACTGGCAAAACCTTGCTTAGATAATTCTGAGTCACGCAAAGCTTGATAAAGATCTGTAATTGACCAAACTTCATTTTTTTTCATTTTATTGTTTTCCTGTATATTGTTAAAGCATGTACTATTGTCTATAGGTAGACGAAACTGTTTTTCAATTTCGAGTAATTGAGTTGCATTTTCAGGTAAAATCCAAACTTCTTTTTTTATTAGGCCTTGTTCACGCAAGCGTTTTCTATATTGTTGTTGGTAAAATGCAGAGCTTTTAGCCTCTTTTGTTCTTTTCATATGTTGATTTTGTGTTTATTTTGTGTTTATTTTAATTATCAATAGGGTTTATATTAACATAAAAACATCACATGTAAATATCACATGTAATAATTACATGTGATATTTATTTTCTATAACTTAACAATTATATTTTTATTATTAAATTTAGCTATATTGAGGAAATTTGCCTGCGTGAGATATTTGTTAATTAGTCAAAGTTAGATGAGCTAAATGTACATATTAGATGAAAATATCCTCTCTTTAAAAAAGGATATTTTCATTATTTATATTGTTAGTTAAAAATCAATATCCATACCTAACTGGAATGTCCTACCGGGTGCGGTGAACATTTCTAGATATTTATAGTTTGATGTTTTGTATAATTTATTGTTACTTAGATAATCCCAATATTTTTGGTCGGTAAGATTATAGATGCCACCGCTTAATTTTACATTCTTAGTGATATTGACATAACCAGTCAGATCCACAATACCGTGTCCTACAACTCTAAAATAATCATCTGTAGCGGGTTTGATAGGTTTGCCGTCATTATTGTAAGTTTCACGAGCTGTATTTTCAGCTTTCTTGCCCTTTTGGAAGGTGGCAATTAATGCTAAACCATAGTCTTGATTTGGATTGTCCCATGCTAGACCAATGGTGCTCTTTAGCGGAGCAATGCTATCCATTTCAATATATTTATCGCCTAAATAGCTTGATTTTGATTTACCTTGATTGTAGCCAATTGCCAATCTAGCACTTAGCCCATTGGCTGATTCAATCCATGTGCTGATATTAAATTCGCTGCTTAGTTCTGCGCCATAAATATAGGCTTTATCTCTATTTTCTGATTGATAAACAATACGATTACCAACTCCGACAAAATTCTTTTTATAACGAGAATAGGCAATGAAGTTTTTATATTTATTATAAAAAGCGGCAGTTGATAATGTCACTCCTGATGTTGGCTGTCCTTTTAAGCCTAATTCAAAGTTGTCACTGGTTTCGGTTTTCAGGTTCGAATCGCCAACCAGCACATACATTTGGCTATGAGCTAAATAAGATCCATATAATTGATTTTGATTAGGCATTTGTGCGCCACGTTTATATTGGAGGTAAGTTATTAAATCAGGATTAATATCATACATAAATGCTATAGATGGCAATACCTTAAAGTCACTATTACGATTATATTGTTTACCTAATTGGTTAGCATTGATATTAGTAACTGCCATGTTTTGCAAATTACGAGGTTTGGTGTTTTGATATATTGCTCTAGCTCCAGGAATTAAATAGAAGTTATTGCTGTTATTGACAGTAAAACTTATACGATCTTCAAGAAATCCCCCTAATTGATAACTACGGCTATCTGCTTGAGGTTTTGTGTAATCTCCATCGGGGAAAATTCTGCCATACTGTGATTTAGCTGAAGTATAAAATGGTGACTCATCTCGACTCCAGTTAGCATTTAAACCTGCACTTATTTTTTGATTTTCATAACTTTTTAATAATGTTGTAATAAAGTTATAGGCTTTAGTATTATAGTGCGTTTGAGTGTTAAATTTACCTCGAGTTGTGTGTTGTAAATCCGTATTATCATAAACGTGGGTATGTTGATAATTTAATTGGGTGGTTAATGAGTCGATCCAACTAATATTGGTTGGTTTCCATAATTCTTTTATTGCTAAGTTAAAACGGTTATTTTTGCTTTTTTGGTGATCAAATGATTCTATTTTTTTACCGTATTTGTCCCATGTATCATAATGAGAATTTTTAGTTTTGCTGTTATAATCAACGGTCGTATTGAGTAAATGCTCTTCGGTTATTTGCCAGCCAAATCCTGATAGGATTGAATTTGAATGCCAGTTTTCGGGATAACTGTTGATGGAATCACCATGATTCCGTGTTTGTTTGCCATCACGGCGGCTTAATACTAAAATACCATTTAGCCCATCATCACCTCCAGCTATGGTTAAACCTTGATGATAACTTTTATCAGTACTATCATAATTATTTTGGAAACCAACGTAGCTTGTTTTTCCTGGATATAAATAGTAACTGGCAGTTTTAGTTTGAAATGAAACCGAACCACCAAGGGCATTATTGGGATTACTAACTGATGTTGCGCCTGATTGAATATCGACTTTATTGTACATATAGGTATCAATGTAATCACGGCCAATACCATAAGAACCAAAGCCAGCACGACCTACAGAATTGACCCTACCTTGGGCTATAGGTAAAGGCATACCATCAATGTCGATTGAAATGCGGTTGGCATCTAAGCCGCGGATATTATAGCCTGTAAAGCCACCACGATCCCAACTACTTTTACCACTTCCTGAGCCAGAAATATTACCAGGAGCAGAAATCAGTGGTTGATAACGCATTATTGTACCAAAATTGGTTCCGCCGTTGCGCCTAATGTCTTGCTCCGATATTTCTTTATTGGTGCCCGGTTTTTTAGTTGTTTCATGCGCTGTGACTGTCATTACATCATCATGCGTTTGGTTGGTGTTATTGTCTGCTGCAATGGCAGGTATTCCTAATGTTAAGCCTAAAGCTAGTGTACTAGATATTTTTAAATGAGCAACGTTAAGCATTTTAAACCTTTCAAATATAATAATCTAAATAATGTACTGCACTTGCTTCACTTTAATTTAGTATCAATTTATAGTAATCATTATGTTATTTTTTTGGGTAAATCATTATGGGTAAAATTGTTGATAAAGTATTTTGGCAGCTTCATCAACTCTTGGACCGATACCAAACAGGTAACTATCGTCTATGGTAATAATACGATGATTTTTGAAAGCTGCTGTTTGAGTAATTCCTGCAATAGTGTTTAGTTTTTCCATACCACCCAACTGTTCGATAGAATGATTATTTAATACGATAACTTCAGGGTTCATTGCTATTAACGATTCGGGGGTATACGTTTTGTAACTGGTATGTGTAGCAAGGTTTTCACCTCCAGCAATAGTTATAAGGGCATCAGCAGTAGTATTTTTCCCTGCTACTGAATTTGTTCCTCCCATGCTCATCAAAAATAGCACTTTTGCTTTATTGGGTTGATTGGCAATTTTGTCTTGGATTTGGATTAGATTGTTTTTTATTCTATTGATTAACTGTTGCCCTTCACTTTGTTTATTTAATTTATCCGCAATTTTTGTAATATTTAAATAAAGTAAATCAATAGTTCCAGGAACACGTTGCAATGAAAGCACATCGACTTTAGCTTGATTAACCTGACTTATTACGTTTTTAGGCTCGGCATCACTTAATGTAATAAATAACGAGGGTTTTAGCGATAAGATGCCTTCAATATTTAGCAATTTCCAATAACCAATTTGTGGAAGTTGTTTTACCGATTTTGGATAACTACTCGTTTTATCTACCCCTACAACTTGATCACCAGCCCCCAGCGCAAATACAATTTCGGTTAAAGAGCCGCCAGCAATAACAATTCTTTCATTTGCAAAACTTAAATTCATAAGGTTGATTAAAGAAAAAAGAAACAGAATTACGCTTAATTTCTTTATAAATTTTTTCATTATGTAGTTCCTATCATTCGGCATTGGACAGAAGTTATTCACTATAATGAAAATGATAACCATTATCAATGTAATATAGCAATA
>NZ_LZGZ01000284.1:0-7774 GCF_001690515.1 Gilliamella sp. Fer4-1
ATTACCCTCAAAATATATCAAGAAGTTTTGCATACTATTTAAACTTATTCGATAACGATAGTTTATATGAACAGTTAAATAATTATTTAATTGATTTAAATGGAATAAAGCTACCTCAAATTAATAATGTGATAAATCCAATTTTAATAACTGGCACACAAGAAAATGAAGAGCAAATAATTTATCTTTACCTTTTATCAGAACAATATGATTTTTTAGATAAGATAATATTAAAAAATTATTATGGCGCAACAAGAGATGAGGCAACAAATATGTATCCAGCCGGTTTTGGTGGTTACAATATAGACAAAAACTATTCCATTGAACGCCAACAACGCTTTGAAGATGAAACAATAGAAATACAACATTTTCAAATTACAAAAGAAGGAAAGTTTCAAGAAATACCGGTTACGTCTAATTGCTATAGCAAATGGGCTACTAAAGATCCAAATAAACATTCGCCTAGAAGTCTTTTGTTAACAAGTAAGCAAGCTAATAATTATTTACGTTTTGAGGGGGGGCAATTAGAAGAGCTTGATAGTGCGACATTAACTTTAAATGCTAATGAAAAAAAACTTTGTATTAATTATCAACAATCTTATCCGGTAAACTTTGGTAAGACTAATTCAAAACAATTTTTTGATAATGAGGCATTATATCAACAGCAAGTAGAAAATTTTAAAAAATATCACATTGATATCAGTAACGAATTGGAATATGCCACATTTGAAAATATTGATGAACTACCTATAGCTAAATTTTTATTAAATGGCAATCAAGCCATTTATATGAACAATACATTATTTATTGTAGGTAAAGATTATTTTGTGGCTTACAGACAACCAACAAAAGAGGAGTTAGTGTATACTCAGTAGCACAAAGGTATTAATGATTTGCCATGAAACGAGCATTAGCAGATGGATTACTGGAGAGTGAAAAGACAATTATATTAGTTGAAAAAGAAGTCAGATTAATCCATGCCTTTGGGCGAGGTCACTATTTAAGCTGGTTGTATAGTGGATAGGTTACACTAATTAGTACCCGTTTTATAAGGTCATTGCTATGATAAACAAAAAAACAGAAAGCGGTACCAACAATCACCAATTGCATTTCAAAAAGAAAAAATGCAGTGTAACTACCCATTAAAATAGTGCAGTAGAAAATTCTCTATGATAAAAGTAAAATGGGATTTAATGATGAAAAAGGGCTGAATCAAATTGTAGCTATTTTAAAAGAAGCTGAGGATGGTATTCCTGTTAAAGAGCTGTGCCGTAAATAGGGCATAATTCAACTTTTAAGGAAAACAAGCGAAGAATGGTTAACGATTTATAACACCGAAAGACCGCAAAGGCATTAAATAAAATAACATAACACCGATTGAATATAAAGCACTAAAATAGGTCGCTTAATTTTCTACGTGAGTTGTGTACTCAGTTTGGGATATTTACAAAAGAGCTAAACAATGAATAAAAAAATAACTGTAGAATATAAAATCAACTCGCAATATTTGTTAGATTCGTACTATGCTCAGTCTGGCGTGCTAGATAAAGAGTTTGCCGAGAATTTAGACCGCTCAATAGCCGACAATATGCGAAATTTTCTAATCACATTTGATGATGAAAAAATGATATTACATAATCAGGATAAAAGTGAAACCAATACTTACTATTATCAAGACTTTTATCAAATCCATAAAAAAGCAGATGGGTATCTATTTTTTGTTAATTGCACAATATTTTATTTTGTTAAATTTGAACTATTTAAGCCCGAACATTTAATAATATTAGACAATAACTTAAAGCCATATTACGAAAAAGAGTGTGACGCACCATTAGCTGTTATTGAAAATTACGAAGTGACAACACAAAGAATCCTAACGGGGCTCATGTATTTGTACCGTAATATAACGATCGGAATGTTTGTAATACTTTTTATTATACTGATAGGTTTTATTTTTGATCAAATTTCTCTATCTATGCTATTGGGTTCTATTTTTGCCTTGGTTGGGTATCCATTGTGTTTGCGATTATCGGTGAATCGCATTGTTAAATCGGTGAATAGCGTTTATCGCCATGCAATTATCACATTTTATAATGATAAATTAGAATGCACATATAAAGAAAAACTATCTGGAGTTAAAATTAAATATTCGGAATTTTATAAGATAAGAAAATTAAAGAAAGGCTATTTAATACAAATACAAAAATATTCTTTTTATTTTCTTTTTTATGACGAATTTACTCATCAGCAACGGCAAAAACTTGAGGAAAGTTTTAAGCAAAATAAGAATTATTGTTAGTCATATTTGGTATGCATTTAATCTTACGCCTCTCAACCTCCCAGAAGGATATTTTCTTGTCTTATTTCTACGGATGTTACGTTGTTATTTCTAAGATTAAAGTTAATGATTAAGCGAGAAAGTAATAATACATCTTAAAATAAGGTAAATCATATCAAATAGATTTTTATTGTTAATGATAAAAATTGCATATGCCCACTCCATCATAAAAAAGTGAATGTATAAGAAAGCGTAAATCCTTGCACTTGATGCTCAATGATAACCGATAACTTATCCATTATTTACGCTTAAACTTAACGACTATACTTCACGGTTAATCTATTTTTCATGAAAAATAACGATTAACGCGCGGTAAAGATTGATGAAATACCGATAGCTAATTGTGTAGCTTTTAGTTAAGATGGTTGATTATTAAATAACCAGTGTTAACGCAATACAATTTTCAATATACATGGGACATACCGATATGAAAAGTAATCAAACAGCTAAACTCATTGAGAAGCTACAAAGTATTGTTGGACATAAATATACTTTAACTACTCCTAGCCGAACACTTCCTTACCGTCAAGGTATTCGCTTTGGTAAGGGAGATGCCTTGGCGGTAGTTTTGCCAGGCACACTTGTTGAGCAATGGCAAGTTTTAAAAGCTTGTGTTGAGGCTGATGTGATTGTGATTGCACAATCAGCGAATACAGGTTTAACAGGAGGATCTACGCCAGATGGCAATGATTATGATCGCCCTATCGTTATTGTTAGCACTCGCAGATTGGACGGGATTAATGTTATTAAAAATGGTGAACAAGTTGTTTGCTTGCCAGGTAGCACGCTCTATCGGCTAGAAAAAGAATTAAAAAAATATCATCGAGGCCCACATTCGGTGATTGGCTCATCTTGCATTGGTGCATCAGTGATGGGAGGCGTTTGTAATAATTCTGGCGGTGCGCTTATTCAGCGAGGACCTGCGTATACTCAAATGGCTGTTTTTGCTCAATTAGATCAGCAAGGACAATTGCACTTAGTTAATCATTTAGGTATTGAGCTGGGGGATGAGCCAGAAACGATTTTGCAAAATTTGCAAAATCATACTTATACCGATAAAGATATAAATGCAGATGCAGGTTTAGGTCATGATCATCATTATTGTGAGCATGTTCGTCAAGTTGATGCTAATACGCCTGCTCGGTTTAATGCCGATCCAACCCGCCATTATGAAGCGTCGGGCAGTGCCGGACGTTTAATGGTTTTTGCCGTGCGCTTAGATACCTTTCCTTTAGAAAATAAATCGGCTGTATTTTATATTGGCACAAATAATATTACTGAATTAAATGATATTCGCCGCCATATTTTGCGTCAATTTAAAACCTTACCTGTGTCGGGCGAATATATGCATCGCGTGGCTTTTGATATTGCAGCTATTTATGGTAAACCAACCTTTCTTGCTATTCAGAAATTAGGCACAGATATGATGCCACGCCTGTTTGTTTTTAAAAATGTTGTAGATCGCATTACCGCTAAAATTCCGTTTTTCCCTAAGAATTTTTCGGATCGGTTTTCTATTTTTGTTTGTCGATTATTACCAAAGCACTTGCCTAAGTCGTTACGCAATTATCGTGATTGTTATCAGCATCATCTTATCTTAAAAATGGCAGATGATGGAATCGCTGAGGCCGAAGCTTTTTTAAAAGGCTATTTTCGAAATAAAAATGGTAATTATTTTTTATGCAATGAAAATGAAAAGGAAGCACAAGCAGCGATGTTACACCGCTTTGCTGCCGCAGGGGCTGCAACGGCTTACCGCAATGTGCATAGTAAAACAGTAGAAGACATTGTGGCACTTGATATTGCATTAAAACGCAATGATACCGATTGGTTTGAAACGCTACCAAAAGATATCGATCAACATTTTATTCACAAAATGTATTATGGGCATTTTTTCTGTTATGTTTTTCATCAAGATTATATTGCCAAAAAAGGGGTGGATTGCGATAAAGTTAAGCACGATATTTTAGCATTACTCGACCAGCGAGGGGCTCAGTATCCAGCAGAGCATAATGTTGGGCATTTGTATCATGCGAATGATGATTTGAAAAAATTCTATCAACAGCTCGATCCAACAAATAGCTTTAACCCTGGTATTGGTAAAACATCAAAGAAAAAGCATTGGGCGTAATCACACCTAAAAATCTAACTGCCAAAAGTCAATTTGGCAGTGATTATTGATAGTTGTTAAATTGTAATGTGATAAAACGATTATTGCGCTTGCACATTACAATAATTTTTTTAATTGATATAGCATTTCTAAAGCTTGTTTAGGTGTTAAAGCATCAGGATCGATCTGTTTTAATGCTTCTTCGACTTCTGACGTTGCTGGCTCACTGATCATCAACGAGAGTTGCGATTTATCAATATGGCTACCAGCAGATTGTTTGGAAATAATTTCTAGCTCTTTCAATTTTTGTTTAGCTCGTTTTAATACTGCTTTGGGTACGCCAGCAAGCCCAGCAACAGCAATACCAAAACTTTTACTAGCCGCACCTTCAGATACTTCGTGAATAAAAGCAACAGTATTATCGTGTTCAATAGCATCAAAGTGGATGTTATAAACACCTTGCAGATGTTCAGGTAGTTGGGTTAATTCAAAGTAATGGGTGGCAAACAGTGTCATTGATTTGATTTCATTAGCTAAATTTTCCGCACAGGCCCAAGCTAAAGAAAGCCCATCATAAGTTGAGGTGCCTCGACCGATTTCATCCATTAAAACAAGGCTTTGTTCTGTGGCATTATGCATAATGTTAGCCGTTTCAGTCATTTCAACCATAAACGTAGAACGCCCTGAAGCTAAATCATCTGAAGCGCCAATTCGGGTAAAAATGCGATCTACTGGGCCAATTGTTGCTTTTGATGCAGGTACAAAACTACCAATATAGGCAAGCAACACAATCAAAGCCGCTTGACGCATATAAGTACTTTTCCCTCCCATATTTGGTCCAGTAATAATTAACATGCGTCTGCTTGGTGATAATGATAGTGAATTGGCAATAAAAGGCGTCTGTAATACTTGTTCAATAACCACATGCCGCCCATCTTTAATTTCTATACCTGCGTTGGTTGATAGTGTTGGTGTTTGATAGTTAAGTGTTAATGCGCGCTCTGCAAGGTTGGTTAAAACATCAAGCTCGGCAATGGCATCAGCGCTAATTTGCATATCGGCGAGTTCGGGCATTAATAGATCAAATAGCTGTTCGTAAAGTTGTTTTTCGAGCGCTAATGCTCGCCCTTTAGCTGTAAGGACTTTATCTTCATACTCTTTAAGCTCGGGGATTATGTACCGTTCAACATTTTTCAGTGTTTGACGACGAGTATAATGAATTGGCGCTAAATGGCTTTGACCTCGGCTGATTTGGATATAGTAGCCATGCACCGCATTGAAGCCCACTTTAAGCGTATCAATGCCAAGCGTTTCACGCTCTCGTATTTCAAGCTGTTCTAGATAATTGGTTGCACCATCAGCAAGGCTTCGTAGCTCGTCTAGCTCTGCATTATATCCACCTGCAATCACACCGCCATCACGAATAATCACGGGCGGGGCATCAACAATAGCATGATTTAAAATATCTGCTATGCGATCAAATTGGTTTATTTTGGCACGCAATGTGATTAATGCGGGCGAAGTAAGGCAACTCAATAGATTTTGTAACTGTGGTAATAAATTATAAGCATCACGCAGACGAGCAAAATCACGAGGGCGAGCAGTTCGCAACGCGAGCCTTGCTAAAATACGTTCTAAATCGCCAATTTGTTTTAATAATGGGGTGGTATCATCAATATAATTTTGTAATTCACTGATCGCAAGTTGGCGATTTTGTAATATTGTCAAATTGCGAATTGGTGCATGTAACCAACGCTTAAGCATTCGGCTACCCATTGGCGTTTGGGTTTTATCGAGTATTTCAGCAACGGTATTTTCAGTGCCACCAGCTAGATTTTCAGTAATTTCTAGATTACGCCGAGTGGCTGCATCTAATACCACAAAATCATAGGCTGATTGTTTGATAATTGAACGTATATGAGGCAGCGCCGTGCGTTGGGTATCTTTAACATATTGCAATAAGCACCCCGCTGCACAAAGTGCGTAATGGCAGTCTTCAACACCAAATCCGACAAGATCATTGGTACCAAATTGTAAATTGAGTTGCTGTTTTGCCGTTTCAAGGTCAAAATCCCATTGCGGGCGACGGCGCAAACCATGACGATGTTCAATTAATGGCATGCATTGAAAATCTTCGGGATAGAGTAATTCAACGGGACTGGTTCGTTGCAATTCGGCTTGAATTGCTTCGAAATTATCACATTCGAAAACAAAAAATCGGCCTGAACTGATATCGAGTGTCGCATAACCATAATGGCGGTTTTGTTGCCAAATTGAAGCCAGTAAGTTGTCTTTGCGATCTTCTAGTAACGATTCATCACTGACAGTACCTGGGGTAACAATACGAACAACTTTACGTTCAACAGGGCCTTTACTGGTAGCCGGATCGCCAACTTGTTCGCAAATAGCGACGGATTCACCGAGTGAAATCAACTTGGCTAGATAGCTTTCAACAGCATGATAGGGCACACCCGCCATAGGAATAGGCTCACCATTTGAAGAGCCGCGTTTAGTGAGCGAAATATCTAAAAGCTGCGAGCCACGTTTAGCATCGTCATAAAACATCTCGTAAAAATCACCCATGCGATAAAAAAGCAAAATATCGGGGTTTTCGGCTTTAAGTTTTAAATATTGCCGCATCATGGGTGTGTGGTCGGTGAAGTTTTCATTTTCATTCATAGTGTTATTTGTGTTTTTTATTTATATTTCAATATGTTGATAAATTCAATTGGTCTCATTAAATATCATTTTAACTCATAAAATCTCACTAATTCTTAATCATTAGTGTAACTAAAAGTATAACTAACATAATAGTTATCATCTTTTTATTATAACTGATTATTAGTTCATAGCAGAGGGGTATTTTATGGCAAATGGTGATCAAAAAGCATTATCACATCAAGCTATAGTAAAACTAAAGCCGAATGGTAAAGTATTATCCGATTGTAATGAAAATCGTGGTTTAAGAGTTGAGTGTTCAAAAAACTGGTAAAAAACGGTTTATATATAGATTTCGAAGAACTGATGGTAAATTAGTTGAAATGACTATTGGTTATTTCCCACAAATGCAATTAGCTGAGGATCGTATAAAATTGCAAGAGTTGAAAAAAATTCGAGAAAGTGGATATTGTCCTAGAGAGCTACGAGAACAACAAAAAATTAATGAACTACAACTTAAAAAAGCTCAAGAAAATAAATCTAAGTTTACCATTAAGAAAATGATTGATTTATATTTAACAGAATATATCCAAGATCGCCATACTAAAGATGGTAAAGTAATAAAAGGAGCAAGAAAGCTTAAAGGTCAAAATGAAGTTAGAAGAACA
>NZ_LZGZ01000285.1:0-3317 GCF_001690515.1 Gilliamella sp. Fer4-1
TTGAATCATAACACACTAAAAAACTCGCCATCTAAATATAGATACAACGCTAAGCTTTCGGACAATAATTTGCGATATCTAAAATTTTATTTTAGCTATTTCAACAGTAAAGGGGTAGAACTACATGGTAATAACAACACTACTCTATTTACTATTTTTGATTAAAAAGGCAAATTTCCTTTTATCGACGAAAATTGCTCAATATTAACACCAAGGGATTTAAAATAATTAACAGCATCAATAATATCAGAGAATTTTTTAATTTGCTCAATGCCATAATCCTCTATAACGTCCATCTTACTTTCAATGATATAAAAAAGGTAAGTGCTATAAAATCCGCTTTTCTTTTTCAATGCGTATTGAAAAAAATAGCACTCTCCGTTTATTTCCTTTATTTCATCACATCCCCTGACGTTACCTTTTTCAATAGCGGAAAGTAAATTTTTAATTAAAATATTATCCATCTAAAAGTACCCAGCAGTTTACTACCCAAAGGTTAGTATTTTGTTATGTTAAGATAAAAGTTTGCTTTATTACATTTTTCAATCTTTAGATTATTGCGAATTCCAGTAAAATTAGTCATCAACTACATATAATCAACCAAATAATGGATCCAAGTAACGTTAGCACAACAATCATTTTTCTTTCAAAATGACTATGAGTTAGTTTGAAACGAAAAGCCTGCATTATAACTAGTATTAGCCCCAAGATTGCCATTACTAGACCTACATTACCAGAGCTATCTTTTGGCAAATTAGTCATGGTATTATCCATTTCTTGCATCCAATCGTATTTGCTAGAACCCATAACTAATAAGATAAAAATGCCAGCTAAGTAAATCACATAGTGTATAATAGCGATAATTTTTCTCATATAAATAAACTTGTAAAGTTGGTTAGAATTAAGTAGAAAGTGACCATAGATTATGGATTACTTTATTTGGATAATGGGATAGATCTTTTTCTCAATTACAAAAACGTTTACTATATTTAATTCTCTACAACTATTATTTATGGTAGAGTCGAAAAACAAAGTTGAGTAGAAAATCGTAATTAAATCTAAAAAGACCATCTTTATCAAATAAATAGTAGATAAAGTAAAGCTGAACGATTTAAACGCCATCCTAAACGTTCATAACTACTTATAACATACTTGACATTGACCAATTACATCAAACACATGATCATAAGTGCTTAAGATATAATGTTCATCACATTCGGTATCAAACACTTTATCAAAGCAAGATTTTTTACCAGTTGATATTTTGATTCATCAATCATCGTAATAGTTAAACTTTTTATATCTTTGAACTTAAAATAAACTAAAACTTCACCACTTAACCCATTATTTAATTGACAAAAAGATAAATCAAGAGAAGTTACTACCTCTAGTTCCAGAGGATACATATCTAATATGACATTTTTTAGAATAAAGGCATCTCTTCCATATACTTCACCATATAGAGTCTTAATAGCCTGATTATTTATTGTTAGCACCTTACTTTTATCCTTGCTTATCCATTTTTTGTTAAAAATTATTAGATATCATACAATTTTTTAAGGATCAGGATAAGGTAAAATCAAAAATGGTTAAACTTTATCTGCAAAAAAAATCACACAGTAATTTAGCCGAAAAATATAATCTGGCACCCTGCGCTTTAGATCACTAAATAAATCAAGCAAAGTGGCTCATTCAACCTACAAATCATCACAACCAGAAGAAAATAAGCTGTTTGCATTACACAAAAAGCTTAAACAGTTGCAAATGGAAAATAGCATCCTAAATGCAAACCAACATCATTATTCTGGCTACCTTATATAACTACTTAGAGGACGGCTTATATTGTCAGGCTATTTTCCTCCTGTAGAATTTAACAAACCACTTCCCCTTTAATTTTTTGTTTGCAAATGAGTTGCCATTCCAAAATATTGTAAATTTTAGCTTACTTATTCCTGTGCTTCTGCCCATAACAATTACCATACATAATTATAGAGATGAATTCTATATGCTTGACAACACTTATAATCTTTGCATAATTGCAGTCTAACATAAAATTAAATGATGATTTATGCCAATATTTTAATAAGGATTTATCAATGAAAAAAATACTAAAGATAGGTGTTGCCTCTTTGGTTTTAATTGGCACTTTGCACACTGCTAATGCCTATGAAATTACTTGCCCAATAGCGGTGAAAGTTAAATCTGCTCAATTTGATATTGATAGTGCTCCTGACGGTTGGGAAGTTTCAGAAAAAAGAAATGAGCGTAAAGTACTTAATGCCGCAGGTATTTATTCCGATAAACCTGTTAAATTAATTCAATTAAAACCTGAAGTAGGTATTATTGATGGCAAAAAATATGAGTCGACTTGGAATGTTAATACCATTTATGATAAAGAGGGTAACTGGATTAGCTGTGGCTATAATAGCGACGAAGTGCAATTAATAAAGAAAATCGATCCATCAATGAAAAGCTGCTGGATGACTAGTTCAAAAGATCAATTCGATAATCCACAAATTGTATTTAAGTGTAGCACGAGTGAATTACAAGAAATTCATTAAACATATAACTAATTTTCACTCGTAGTAAAAGATTAGTCGAGTGACAAGCTATAAACTATTTCCCGAAAAATGCAAAATCAAATTTGAATACAGAAAAAATATCAGCTCATTAAACAAAATTAATATAGCAAGCGGTGAAAAACGATGTTTTATCTGTATTAAAGCGCTTTATTGAGCGCCATTTTTTTGTTAATGGCAAGCGCAACATAATGAGACAGAAAGCTAAATATGAGTTTCTAAAAGGCTAAAAGTTAGAAATAATTAAACTAAATAGATAATCGTAAGAAGAAAAGTATAACAACTCAATAGCGCTAAAACCATTATTTCTTCAACGGACATAAATGCTTATCAAAAAAGCTTAAAATAAGTATAAAATGAATAAAGATAGTAAAGAGAAATATAACTGCACAATAGTGCTATTGCTAATATTGCACAAATAAACTTTAACAATTTATTTTCACATGCAAAAACTATAATTATACTCAATACAAAGACAGCCAAATACACCCACCAAAAAACAATCAGTGATGATAAAATACATCGAGAATATTGAATGGTATAGTCATAAACGAACTTATTTGTTAAATATAAATAATCATTTATATGGTGGCCCCTACTGGACTTGAACCAGTGACCAATCGATTATGAGTCGACTGCTCTGACCAACTGAGCTAAGGGGCCATTTTGGCGTGCGACTAAGTTAGTAGGGTTGCGATTATAATAGAGTTAAATCGAATTTGCTATAATTAATTAATA
>NZ_LZGZ01000286.1:0-644 GCF_001690515.1 Gilliamella sp. Fer4-1
GGCACTATGGTTACCCCTGCTCCTTTTTGCAACATTGGTAATGTGAAATCCATTGAGGTGGCGCCACATAAACCAAGTGCGGTAAATTTATAGCGTTTTATTAAGGTTGGAATTAATATGATAGCAGATAGTTCACGCAAAATGTCGTTTAGAAAAGTAGTACTACCAATAATTGGTCCATGAGCTTCAGTCATTAAGATGCCCGATAACGAATACCAACCAAATCCTGATGACATTGCTAACCCAACATGTATTGGTTGGCCTAATATTAATGCAGCAATAATACCACCTAAAAATGCACTAATGACAACTATAATCGTTGTCACGATCCCCACTTTATTGAGCAAAATTTGTTTTAGTGAAATATTATTGCTACGTAGTTGAATTCCAATTAATAGCAATAAAAAAACGAGTACAACCTTGGTAATATCTTCGCTATATTGCCAAATAAAAAGTGGCAATAACCCCACAACAAAACCAAGAGCTAGCGCAATGCAAACACGTAATGACTCTAAGATCATTTTAAAGCGAGATTCATAAGTTTGAACTGTACTTGAAGCTTGCGAAGGAAAACACCGCTCAATCAATATCAAAAAGATAAAATTGCCACCAAATGTGCATAGAAAAATAATACCAGTATAAAA
>NZ_LZGZ01000287.1:0-1517 GCF_001690515.1 Gilliamella sp. Fer4-1
CACCTTTGATCAAAGCATGTTTGGCTGAAAAAAGATCTTGATAACGTTTAGTCACCTGTAACTGTGGCGAAGCAGCAACTTGTTGAATTAATAAGCGTGATGATTTAGTTGTATCTTGATCAACAACAGCGATAGGTACCTGAGTAATAACACCTGCATTATACATGTAAAGAAATAAAAAAATAAGTAATAAAGGATAGATCAAAATCAATAAAAATAAAAAACGTTGTTTAATTAATTTGTTGATTTCCCATCTCATCACTTGTAATAATGAGTTAGACATTAATGTCGTTTCCTTTGTGTAAAATCTCCATATAAATTATGTCAGTGAGATTGCCACTTTGTTGTGACACTCATTCCTGGGCGCAGACCTAGTACCTTATTTATTGGTTTTGCACGCATTTCAAAAGTTTTTAGGTCAAAGTCACCCGTCGCTTTAGTCGCTTGCCAATTGGCATATTGTCCTAAAGCATTTAAGACAGTTACTTTAACATCAATGACTTGATTATTTAATGCTGGTACCTTTACCTTGAACGTATCACCGACTTTAAGATCACCTAATAAATCTTCACGAATATTAAAGGTAAACCAAATATCATTCAAATCAATGATAGAATAAAGTGGCGTTCCAGGGCTATATAATTGCCCTACTTCAGCAACACGGGTTGTAATTTGACCATTAATTGGCGAAACTAAAGTTAATTCATTTACATCAGCGTTGACTTGCTCAAGTGCTGCCTTTGATTGTTCAACCTGTACATCGGCTAATTTTTTCTGTTCTACACTGCTACCATTTTCGGCTAATGCTAGGTTAGCTTTAGCTGCCTCATGGGCTTTAATAGCCGCTTGATATTGGTTAAACGATTCATCGTAATTTTGCTTGGAAACTGTTCCATTTTTAACTAAGCGATTAATTCGTTCATAACTGGTTTGCGCTAATAATAAATCCGATTTCGCTTTATCTAACTGTGCCTTTTGCACATCAATTGTTTCTGGTCTAGTACTATAAGTATTATCTCGGCTTGCCATTGCCACTTTTAATTGGGCTTCAGATGTCGCTAACTGCGCTAATAATGCTGGATTTGAAAGATTAAGAAGAACATCGCCCTGTTTAACATTATCCCCAACATCATAATTAAATTGAATAACTCGACCTTGTACTCTAGCCGCCACATCAACACGGCTAGATTCAACCTCACCTTGTAATATAATGGTATTAGGTTGATTTACAAAATATATAATTATAACCATGGCAATAACAGCCATGATTGCTACAATCAAAGAAAGGCGTTTTTTATGCATAAAATTGTGCTTATAAATGATTAGGAAAAACTAAAATAATGTTACTAGGAATATAATATAAAGCCAAATATTAAAATACGCAATAAAATGTGACTTTATATGAAGCACGGTGTTTTTCATATTTGGAATGATTTTTGAAAATATTTGTTCTTAGTGAAAGTTGAATCATTAACTTTAAAATTTATTTATTGAAAAAACATTGAATCATAACACAC
>NZ_LZGZ01000288.1:0-1918 GCF_001690515.1 Gilliamella sp. Fer4-1
ACAAATGCCCTATTGTTGCTCCGTTAAAAACACTATTACCCGAAAACGCAACAAGGTTTGATATTGATATAGAACAATGTTTAATCAATCAACAACGGCTATTGCAAAATCAAACAATATTGCAAGATAAAATGAGAGAATTATTTGCAATAGATAATCATTTTTCGATTAGTTCTGATGTTGATGGTCAAATATATAGTGGTTTTTTAAATAGCCAAGACAAATTACGCTGTGAAACTATTCGAACAACACCGCCACATTTATTAGACAGCTTATCATTCACATTTGATGATCCTCGCTTAGCAACACTATTTTTTAGATATAAAGCACGTAATTACCCACAAATACTAACAGAGCATGAACAGATTATTTGGAAGGATTATTGCCGCGATAAATTTAATATCCAAAAAATTCAAGATTATTTACTAACCTTAGAACAGCTTGCGGAAACTTATATAGAACAGCCGGAAAAGCTTTTAATACTAAAACAACTTTATCAATATTGTCATTATTTAGTTGGATAATTAGATTTGACGGGCGTATGATATGCTTTATTCAATTTATGTCAACGCTAACTACAGGCATATAGTCATAATTAAAAATTAAGATTAATAGCATTCACGTTATGAAACATTTTTTAGCGAAGCACGCCACAATAAGACATCGACTTTATTCTTTGTACTATACACTGTTCAGTTATAGCCGAGGGTTGATTATACTGACTATTTGCTTATGGGCAGGAAACATTATTTCTAAAATATTACCGATAATGATCCCTGGTAGTATTATCGGTTTGTTGATTCTATTTTTCTTACTTGCTTTTCAACTTATTCCTACTTGTTGGATTAAAAATAGTTGTAACCTTTTCATGCGTTACATGACATTACTTTTTATTCCCGCAGCTATGGGAATAATGGATAATTATTCACTCTTATTGCAAAACTGGATACCTATAATATTTAGTAGTGTAGGAGGATCATTTATTGTACTGCTACTAACTGCATTTTTAACTGAACATTGCCATCGCTTACCAACTAAGAGCTCAATTGTTGAATCCGAAAAAAAGGAGAATAGACCATGATATGGATGTTACCTTTAACACTTGGGGTTTTTCTCATTGTTCGTCGGGTTGCATTGAAACTAAAAAATCCGCTATTCAACCCTTTAGTGATTTCAGTCATTGTATTAATTCCAATTTTACTAATAACCAACACAAGTTATGTGGAATATGTTAGTAACATACAAATTATTAATGACTTATTACCTTACTCCGTGGTTGCTTTAGCCTACCCTTTATATGAATTGATTCCACAAATCAAAGCGCGTTGGAAATCGATAATGCTTATTACCTTTACCGCATCAATTGCTTCAATGATAACAGGCGTTTGTATTACATTTTGGTTAGGTGGTAATGATGAAATAGCCGCATCAGTTTTACCAAAATCAGTTACAACAGCAATTGCAGTGACTATTGCCAGCAATCAGGGAGGAATTCCGTCAATTGCAGCATTATGTGTAATACTTGTTGGCACATTAGGTGGTATATTTGGGCATCAAATATTAAATTTATTTAAAATAAAATCGGCCTCAGCTAGAGGATTATCTATTGGTGCTGTATCGCATGCTGTTGGTACTGCTCGTTGTATTGAAGTAGATTACAACGAAGGCGCCTACAGTTCGTTATCTTTAGTATTATGCGGTATTATGACATCATTGACAGCGCCTTTTTTATTTCCAATAATGGTAATTATTTTTGACTGGTTATAGCATGAACTTAAAAAAGCTTATTGCTTATTTTACTGGATTGTGCTTGATTACAATGTCTGCAATATTGGGGTTAGACTATTGGATCAGCTACAAAACGGCACCTTATATTTACCATGATGAAAACAAACTGCCATACCGTCCGATCGGTGTG
>NZ_LZGZ01000289.1:0-8290 GCF_001690515.1 Gilliamella sp. Fer4-1
GCATTGTTCTCCGATTTAGCATTTAGGTTTTTTTAAATATAAAAATAAGTTAGGAAAATAACAATGAAAATAAAATATCTAATAATGATGTTAATAGGGATACCAAGTTGTTCCACATTTGCAAATGAAGCCATGAATAACTCAATCTTAGATAATGCATTTTTTAAAGATTCTAAATTTGGTTTTTCAACTCGTAATCACTGGAAGTATTTAAAAGAAAATGCCGCCCAACCAAAAGAAGTTCATAGTGCTTGGGGGCAAGCATTTACTTTTGATTATAAATCAGGCTATTTACTTGATATAATTGGTTTTGATATAACATATAGCAATATAATTAAGTTAGGTGCGAGCGATTATTTTGCGACCCGTAATTTACTGTATAATGATGGTAAAAGCTATAACAAACACCATGCCCACGGCTTTAATAAATTTACCCAACGTTATGCAAAAGTTAAACTGGGCAATGACGCCGTTAATTTCAATGGTAAAGCAGGTTGGCATAGTCTGAAAGATTTAGGTGTAATTAGCTCAACTCAGCATCTGACTCGGAATAGTTATCTTGGTTATAGTGGTATTTTTAAATATGATAATATTTACTTTTCATTAGCTTATATAAATAGCACCCTACCACGAGAATCCTCTAAAAAATTACATTTTTTAACGAATGACCGTAAAAAAGTCATTAATAATATTTCCACAGCAGAAATTGCTTACAAAGATAAAAATATCACTTTAGATTATTCTTATGGCGTTGCCAAAAATTACCTAAGACGCCATGCAATTGAATTATCCTATAAGCCAATACAAAAACTTATTTTAGGCGGACAATTCTATGGTAGCTATGCACTTGATAATTATAATGCGATGAAACAAAACAAAAAAGAGTTTGAAGATCATGCTTGGCATTATGCAACTGATGTTGAATGGAAAGAGCAAGATTGGAGTGTCAAAGTTGGATTGGCTTATACCGATGCCAATAAACACAATGCTTTAGGTCATTATAATCGACATTTAGGCAAAAATACGCGGGCGCGTTTTAATGGCCTTGCGGCTGCAGGCGCAGATTATATGCGAGACGGGGAGCTCGTGCTAACCACCGTAATGAGTTACGATTTTGTTAAAGATAATAGTACAGGTTTATATATGAATTATGGACAATTTAACTATAAACACAATACATTAAAAAATGGCGAAATAAACATTTTTGATATATGGAAACCAACCAGTGGCATGTTTAAAAACCTTTCTATTTTATCTAAAGTGGGATATGGATGGTCTTATAAAACAGTGAGCGCATCAGATATTACGCCAAAACTTAGACATGGGAAATACCAGCGCTCACCTACACTTTCGGCAGAAACCGTTATTGATTACCGATTTAACTTATTATAAATGAGGAAAAAAATGAAAAAATTTATTATATCAATCACTACAGTAATAATTTCGATATTAAGTGTATCACAAGCTTTTGCTGATGACGTTTATCTTTATGTCACACGTCATGGCAAAACCATGTTCAATAATGTGCACCGTGTTCAAGGTTGGTCTGATACGCCACTAACAAAACCTGGGGTTGAAGTTGCCGAACAGCTAGGGCGAGGTCTAAAAAATGTCAAATTTATAAGCGCCTATTCAAGCGATTTAGGACGAGCACGCCAAACCGCCCGTATTGTTTTAGAATCTAAAGGCGATACAACAATTAATATTAATGAAATGGAAGGATTACGCGAAACCTGTTTTGGCGATTTTGAAGGTGATCTCGATCCTAATATGTGGAACCCTGCAGCCAAACATTTAGGTTATGCCTCAGATAAAGATCTTATGGCAGATATGGCAAAAGGCAACATCAAACTTAACAAGATGCTTGATGCTATCGCTGTTGTCGAAAAGTCTGGCGAAGCTGAAAATTATAATAAAGTCAAAACACGTATGCAAGAAGCATTAAAAACGATTGCTGAATCAGCCAAAGCGCAAGGTGGTGGTAACGTGCTAGTGGTATCACATGGGCTAGCAATCATGACAATGGTTGAAGAATGGTTAGATAAACCGATTACTGAAGGTTTAGGTAATGCTAGTGTTACTAAAATTCGCTATACAGATGATGGAAAATTTATTGTCGAAAGTTTAGGTGATATGAGCTACGTCGAAAAAGGTAAAAATCAGACTAACTAACTTTATCCTAAGCAACTTCAGTTTAAATAACTTCAGCCAAAAACTTTAGGCTAAATAGCTTTACAATATATGGCTCACTAATGAGCCATATTTTTCATTGCCATTTATTCGCAATATTATTAAATAAATTTGTAGTATTTATCACCATAAACAAGCATAATTTGCCATTATTTTATCAGGCATTAAGGAGGCTAATATGTTTTATGTATGCCAATATTCATCACCAATGGGGCATATTACCCTAGCCAGCCAGCAAGATAAACTTGTTGGAGCATGGATTGAAGGACAAAAATATTTTGGTGATATGATAACTGTACAAAAAGAAGAAAAGCCTAATTTACCCATTTTTAATTCTACCCAAAAATGGCTTGATGATTATTTTTTAGGGAAAAGACCGAATCTAAATAGACTAGAACTTGCGCCCAAAGGTACACCTTTTCGTCATTTAGTATGGGAAATTTTATGCAAAATTCCCTATGGTGAGGTTGTTACTTACGGCGACATTGCAAAACAGATAGCGTTACAAAACCACCAAGCAAGCATGTCAAGCCAAGCTGTGGGCGGTGCTGTTGGTCATAACCCCATATCAATCATTATTCCCTGCCATCGAGTTATCGGTGCAAATGGCAACTTAACAGGATATGCAGGCGGGATCGATAAAAAAATAGCCCTACTTAAATACGAAGGTATAGATACCTCTCAATTTCATCTTCCAACTAAAAGTACCGCCATTTAGAGAATAAAAATTGCACTAACTTAATATTCATTGTTTTTTAAAACACTTATTTTTATACTGAAATATGACACTACCTGAAGTTTCTTGATATGAAATAAATTTTTCGATGTACTCTTTTTAAAAGATTGAGTTCATTTGATATTAAAAAAATGGCTTAATTAGTTTATACTCAAACTCGTAAACATGACTAATTAAATCGATTAAATAATGATCGCAACTATAGAAATTAATTATTTAACCCACTCAAATTTAAAATAATACCTACGGATAGGGAATAATGAAAATTAAAAATATACCACTTGTTTTACTTTTAATACTCTCTTCTCCTGTATTAGGTTCAACCTATGTTTACAAAGGCCATATTGCCAATAAAGAAATAACGTTATATTCAGACAGCAATTTTATCAATGCTTTTTGGGTTGATAAAGATGATCATAAACAAATACAACACCCATTATCCTCTGATTGTAAGTTTATTAGCTCATGCGATAATGTAAGCAAGCAAACTGATTTAACGCTTTATGATGATACCGATATTTATATCGATAACAATACTAACCAAATAAAGTTTAAAGACTCAATCAGTTATTTTAAATTTAATCATATATGGGCAGAACAGAACAAGGCGCCAAAAATTTTTAACCAGAATTTGATGGGTTATTGGTTTGATGGCAAGAAAAACCAACAATATACGGTAACTTTACAAAAGCAATTTGAAATAAGTAATAAAAAAGAGGATGAATTTAATCATTTAGAATTATTACAATCTGATTCATCTGATAAAGCCTATTTTACTGCGGTATTATCGAAAAAAAAACAAGAAAAAATTAGACTGGTTGGTATTAATATTTATGCCAAAAATAACCATCAATTACTACAAAAAATAAGAAATTTAAATTATAGCTACAATTACTTTAACAGTATTGAGTTAAAAGATATCAATTTTGATGGCCAACTTGATTTAGCCATTAAAAAATATCCTTCACAGTCTAGATTAGGAGACAACGAAGATTACTATATTAATGTCAATGGTAAATTTGTTGCAACAAACTTATGGGGCAGTAATATCTATTTTAACTCAAAAGATAACACAGCTACGGGTCAAAAAGATTGTTACGATTATAATGAAAAACAACAAAAGATTTTGACAACAATACAAAGTATCTACCATTATAAAAAACACCAATATATCCATATGAAAAACAGCTGTCAGTTAAAAAATATTGATACCAACCAAGACAGACAATGCAATGACAATGAATATAATAATTGTTTGCTAAAAAGAAATAATATTCATTTTGATAATCCCCACTACATTGATGAGGATAATATACTCTATAAAAATATGGTATGGTATAAAGGTAAAATAATTGATGGCTATGTATATGATGATGATTAATTTAAATGGCTACAACTTAGTGTAAGATATATATTATAAAGATGAAAACATTACATATTGATCTTATTGATATTATTAATAATGGCGGCTTTTTAAAAAGCTTACCTTGTTTAAAAAGGGAGTCTTTGCTTCATCATTGCCAAATAGAAACAATGAAATCAGCAATTTTATACACGGCTAAAATAGGGATTTTTGATATCGAAATAGGCATATCCAAAAAAGGGGATAACAACTACGAACTACTTAACTTATCAGAGGATAAACAAGCCTTAAGTGATATAGCTATTGATGATAAAAATGGAATAATGAAAACCAATTTTAATGATTTGTTATCCTCTAATATCATTCAATCATTACCAAAGTATACAGTAAACCATATAGATGATATAGGACAAATTGAAATACTTTTCTACAGTGGAAGCACACTAATTTATCAAAATGCTAATTTACCGCCAGTATTGATATCAAACACGTTAACAGTGGAGATTTTTTAAATTTAAAATTCGTTAACCAACCATTAACATATTACCTAATCTATTGATTTTAAATTCTGTTAATAAACTTTGGTTTATTACGCTGACCAAAGTTCGCTATGACGAATAAGGTGAAGCAAGCAAAATGGATAAGCCAAACTAACTTGCATAGTTATTTAAATATTACAGTTCTATTGGATGTAATATCACTTTATCAGGCGTAGTAAAAAATGAGACATAAGCGCCAACTTCACATGTGTCAGATGTTTCTATAAAAACAATATCATTTGCAACTGACAAAACTAAAACCCCTTTATCTTCACAAGATATTACTTTTGCATTAAACACGATGTTGTTATCAATCAAATTGATGTAAGCTTCATGTTTTTTCCCAAGTGTTATATTTCTACCCCATTGAAAAAAATCGTTAATATCTAATTCAACATGATAAGCCACGTTTAATAATGGTTTATTTTCCCCCAAATAGCAACGTCATAACCTAAGTCAGATTCGAACTCAACTAAACGCTTGTCTATTCTATTTTTTAAAGTAATTTTCATTTTGGTAATACGATTTTAATCTCTCTATTATCAACATCTATTACACTAGCAAGTTGCATAAATTAATATTTCTTCATGATAAAAAGACTTTGTTGGCTGACTATTTTTTCATTGTAGAAAATGATACCGCTTGTTTTAGTCATTTATATTCAATAGATGTCATACTATCTAAACCCTTATAAGACATTTAGGTATTATAAATGATTCACCATTCTTCGGTTATTCTTCTTGCTTGATTGAGATTATTAACATCAAATTTGATGTAATCAATTAGTTTCGCACTCAAACGGTATAGAATCCTGAATATTTTTTATAAAAATATAAATCCCAAAAAAAATAAATAAAATCTTTAACGTAAAATTGATGAGTAAATGGAAAAATATTTAGGTATAGCTAATTTACATAATGGATAAAATGATATTGTTAACCTTGGTAGTAAGCATATCGGGTATACAAAATCAACAAAATACGGCAATTATGAAAAACGACTCTTGTATGATCCTTATATAATTAGCATCTAGATTTTCAATGCTTTAACAAAAATCGTTACTTGGACTTCTTTTAATATGGATATAATTTGGTGTTCTGTCATTTTTTCACAACTAAATCCGCTATTATTTCTACCATTGCTATTATTTCTACCATTAAAGATATTCTACTTTTAGCTGTACCATTTTAGGGAGGCATTACGTAAACTTGTGTATTAATATTTATCTGAATAGAGACTTAATTCCCAGCATTTACCTAATTTAGGTCTGATATTTTCACTATATTTAGTGGCAATTAATCCTCCTCAATGCATTTATCATTAATAATCGATAACACACTGAATTGATTAAACAGCTTTTTTAATGTGTTATATTTATCTAGTTTATCAACATTTTTCCCATTGATAAAAGAAGCTTCAATCAGTGTATTGAACTGTTTATATTCTTCATTCAACCACTCATTGGATAGTGAAATATAATTATCTTTAATAGTCAATTTATCCGCATAAGTTCCAGAGTAAGAAAAGTACACGCCAAAATAAAAACTATCATGTTCACAGCAAGTTATATCTAATTGACTATGCAAAAATTCACTTATTTCTTCTTTAGATTTATCACTACCGTATGTTACAAAGTATGATTTTTTCATTTATTACTCATCATATATCTTAGAAAGCCATGTTAAAAAAACACACAAGCTCAACTAACTTTGTTAAGAGGGATATGTGCTATTTCTAAGTGATTAATTCGCCATTTTAGGCAAGATCAAGCTAATAAATTTAACAATTATCCCAAAAGCCCTTCTTCTTTAAATTTAGCAAGCACTTCACGCCCTTTTTCAGAAAGCGCTAGTTTTTTAAGATAAATAGCAATCATGTTTTTTGGTAAACCAAAAAAAACTTTAGGATATACCAACCAAAAACCTAATGTTTCATCAGGAAAAGGAATGTTAGGATTATTATATTCATCTTCATCAGGATCATAATCATCCTCAACTTCACTTTTAATAATCATTGATAAAAAGGCATCAAACGAATTTGCAACAAACTTCAGATTAGTATTTTGTTCTAGATAACCGCCTTTTACAGACATATCAAAATAAAGATCATTCACTTCATGCTCCCAATAATAAACTTCGCCATTTGGGCTTAAGCAAAGTAAATCGCCGTAATTAAGCGTTGCTACGGCAAAATAATCCTCAGGTATCCTATTTAAATAGCCATGGTTGGTAGCCAATAAATCTTCTCTATCTTCCTTTGAAAAACCCAAAATGACCTCTAAGGGCAATGACTCGCCCTCACAATCAATACAGTAGTCAATATTGGCTTCATTATCAAAAACAACAACATTATATTTTTTCAAAAAATCAATATAAGTATTGCTTGAAGATATTTTTAATTTTAACGCTGAAATGCGTTTATCTATATTTTTAGGAACACTATATTTTGATTTAAACACTCTAACTCCTGAAATACTGCTTAATATAAAGACTGGCACGCCTACATGTTAAAAGTGATAATATGATTTGTGCCAATAAAATATCATTTAAAGCATATTAAAATTAATTTGCACTATATATATTTTGCTATTACTTTACTATGACAGGTATTGTTTGTGTTTTTGGGCTTGGTACTGACGTATCTATTTTTAACTCAGGTAGTTCAGCATTTTGGTCTGTTACTTTTGTTCTTGTCGATTTATTATTTACCTTTTTATTTGTAGATTTAGAGGATTTTGTTGATACACCATCTAAACGTACATAGAAGATATTCTTTTGTCCATTATCACAAAATCCAACGAGCTTTCCTTCATGCTGTTGTTGCGATTGATCGGTTGGCACGAGTTTCAATTGAAATTTAGCCTGATCAACACCGTTGTTTTTAATTTTTTCAGCAATTTTGCCACTCACTTCATCACAATTTGATGCTAAAGACAACATAGGCAATCCAAGTAAAAATATACCAATTATTTTTTTCATTCCTTTCATTCCTTTCTATGTAGTTTGATTAGTATGGGTATTATAACCTATTAGATAAATAGATAAACTGTATATTTTTATTCAATTATTTTCTAGCAAAGGCCTAGTTGGCCAGAATAAATCTAAAAAATCTTATATTTTATTAACCTTATTTAAAAAGATTTCATCTGCTGGATTTTCCTATGTTGTTTACGCATTGTAAATGTAAATACCCCAAACTTATTACACAACTCACGTAGAAAATCATGCTGCTTGTTTTAGTGTTTTATACTCAATCGGTGTCATGTTATTTAATGCCTCATGCGGTCTTTCGGTGTTATAAATCGTTAACCATTCTTCAGTTATGCTCCTTGCTTGCGCTAAGTTGTTAAAAAGATATAAATCGAGTACTTCAGTACGATAGGTACGATTAAATCGTTCAATATAGCCATTTTGATAAGGGCTACCGGGCTGGATATAATTAATGGTTATATCATGTGATTTA
>NZ_LZGZ01000290.1:0-23519 GCF_001690515.1 Gilliamella sp. Fer4-1
ATGTGAATCACTAGCATGGTGACTATATTCTGTAAATCTAAAAGGGCAGAACCCAATATGAATAAAACAATTTTTTTAGTTGGTGCTAGAGCTGCGGGTAAAACAACAATGGGAAAAATGTTAGCTGACAAGTTATCGTTTTCTTTTGTTGATACTGACAAGCATTTATTTGAAACCACTCAAAAAACAGTAGCTGAAATTGTTGAAAAAGAAGGTTGGGAAGGATTCAGAGCAAGAGAAAGCCAAGTACTTGTTGATATAACTAAACCAAATCATGTTATTGCAACTGGTGGAGGAATGGTATTAGCTGAGCATAACCGAGATTTTATGAAACAAAATGGCACGGTTATCTTTTTATCAGCACCTGCAGCAACACTAGCAGCGCGTTTAATGAAAGATCCTAATGTTGCTCAGCGCCCATCACTAACGGGGTTGTCTATTTTTGATGAAATGGAAAAGGTATTAACTGAAAGACTACCTTTATATCATGATGCTGCACATTATGAGGTCAATGTTGATCAAGATGAAAACTTGATTCTCACGAAAATCCTTGAAATGCTTAAGCGTTAAATTTAGCCAAAATATTACCTAAAAAGTGGTGTTGTTTAATAAAAGCAAATAATCAATTTAATAAAGAATTCTATATAAATTTATATCTTAATTAAACTTTTGCTATTCTATCTAAAAAACAGCAAAGCCTTGTTCTTCAGGACAAGGATAATGCCAATTAGGAATAAAGAAGGTACAAGTTAAGCAACAAATTTATACTAGCTATCTTTTTGATTAATAATTATATATTTAAATAAAGTTAAAATGTTATGTTGTACATATGGAGCACGACACATGGATAATCAAAAAGTCAATTCTTATGGAATTGTTGGATCTATTTATGCTAACTATATTATTCAAAGCATTGCATTAATTGTGATTATGCAATTTTCTCAATCGCTTTCACAGCAATTAAATACTGATATAGTTGGGCTTGGTTATGTTGCATCAGGTATAGGCATTGGCAAGATATGTTTAATGTTTGTTGGTGGTGTGCTATCCGATAAGTTTGGCAGAAAGTTATTTATTTATCTTGGTATGACTTGTTATGCTATCTTCTTTATTGGAATGATTTTTTGCACTAATATTAATATTGCATATTGTTTAGCAATTGCTATTGGGGTAGGCAACTCTTTTTTAGATACAGGTTCAATGCCTGCACTGACTGAATGTTTTCCTCGCTCAGCGGGTTCGGCAAGTGTGCTAATAAAAGCATTTATTTCTATTGGCACCCTAATTCTTCCATTAATTGCTACTTTCTTTTATGCCAATCAAATATGGTATGGTTGGGCATTTCTTGGTTTTACTGCTTATTTAGTCATTAATGGCTTATTATTGCCAAAACAATTTCCTCATAAAGATACAGTAATTAAAGGATACCAAGGGGAAGTAAATTATTTTAAATCTAATCCTGCATTTGGCTGTGAAGGTATTTTATTGATTTTGATGGGATTTACAACAACAGCCACATTTGTCATTATTTTGCAATGGCTGCCGACTATAGCTATTAAAGGTGTTAATATGAGTGATATTGATGCTAAACAGCTTATAAGTTATTATAGCGTAGCATCGATTATTTCTGTATTTGTTACTGCTTTTGTTGTAAAACATTTATTAAAACCGATCTTTTGCATCATTATTTTGCCTGCTTTGTCTGCGTTGGTATTAATTATTTTTTATTTTCATATCTCGCCAGTAATGTGTGTTATAGCTGCAATTGGTATGGGATTTACTGCTGCTGGGGGGGTGCTACAATTAACTTTGGTTGTGATGCAACAAATGTTTCCAACTCGTAAAGGCCTTGCTGTCGGTTGTATGTATACTTTCAGTGGATTAGCGTTTGTAGTTATACCACTTACCGTACCCAAATTAACCATGATCAATGTAAGTTATGCTATTTTAATTGACTTTTTTATCGCATTATCAAGTGTCATATTTGGCTCAATTATTTTTTATCGTTTTAAAAAGGTGATTGATTTTACAAAAATATAAATCACAAGCTTCATGAATAGAAAACAAAATAATTAATCTTACTTATGATTAAAAAGTAGCCAGTATTTTATATCAGGAGCATGGAAGCAATAGCATGCTCCTTATTTAGCTAGCGATTAAGCCCCTATCTTCTGACCTTTCATATCTTTATTAAATATCACAATATGGGCACTTGGCTTATATCTTCATAAAAATTACTCTTACAAATATTTATAAAAATACCTTGCTATTAAATTAAAAATAAATAAAAATACATAAAATATGAATAAATATTCATTTGAGGCGGTGTAAAAATGAAAGAACGTACCACTGAATTAGTTGATGGATTAAGACATTCGGTACCGTATATTAATGCACATCATGGCAAAACGTTTGTAATTTTGCTTACAGGTGCAGTATTAAAAAGTAATAATTATTCAAGCATTATCAGTGATATTGGCTTACTCTATAGTCTTGGTATTAAACTTGTTATTGTCAATGGCGCACGCAACCAAATTGACGAATCCCTTAAAAATTATAATATTAAACCTAAATACTATAAAAATACTCGCATCACTGATGCAATCACGCTAGATATTATTAAGCAAGTTACTGGGCTATTGCAGCTTAATATTACAGCCAGTTTATCTATGAGCTTAAATAACACGCCGTTACAAGGAGCTCACATTAGTGTTGTCAGTGGTAACTTTGTTATTGCGCAACCTTTGGGGATTGATGATGGTGTTGATTATTGTCATACAGGAAAAATTCGCCGTATTAACAAAGAGGCTATTGAACAGCAGTTAGCGCGAGGATCTATTGTACTATTGGGGCCTGTTGGGGTATCGGTTACTGGTGAAAGTTTTAATTTAGCGTCAGAAGATGTTGCTGCTGAAGTTGCTATTCGCTTAAAAGCGGATAAATTAATCAGTTTTTGTGCTGAGCAAGGTGTTTTAGATGAGCATGGTCTGGTTATCACTGATCTTTATCCTATTGACGCTGACAATTATGTCAATCAAAAAGAGCAACAAGGAAAACATTTATCGAGCGAATCACGCTTTTTACGAGCCGCGGCGAAAGCATGCCGTAACGGAGTAAGACGAAGTCATTTAGTCAGTTATTTGCTAGATGGATCTATTTTACAAGAATTATTTTCGCGTGATGGGATTGGAACACAAGTTTCTATGGAGCATTCTGAGCAGATTCGCTTAGCAACGATTAATGATATAGGGGGGATTTTAGAGCTTATTCGCCCACTTGAAGAACAAGGTATTTTAGTCAAACGCTCACGTGAACAATTAGAGATTGAGATTGACAAATTTACTATTATTGAACGTGATAACATGACAATTGGATGTGCAGCGCTTTATCCTTATCCAGAAGAAAAAATGGGTGAAATGGCTTGCGTTGCTATTCACCCACAGTATCGCAATTCGTCTCGTGGTGATTTATTAATAGAAAAAATAGTTGAAACAGCTAATAATTTAGGATTAGAAAAAATATTTGTCTTAACGACACGTAGCATTCACTGGTTTAGAGAAAAAGGATTCTATCCAGCTGAAGTGGATGATTTGCCAATTAAAAAGAAACAACTCTATAATTACCAAAGAAACTCAAAAATTTTAATGTTTGATATTTCATAGTTTTTTATAACGTACTGCTTCATAGGCAATATTACTAAGTAATAAAGACTGAAGTAAATCAAACTATTGGCAAATCATTTTAGTTGAAAATTAGTCTATTAATTGTGTTGCCATTTCATCACTAACTACCAATATATCAATATAATTTCCATTTAGTGCCGCAATTAAACTATTGATTTTTTCCGGATCACCACTCGCACATATTTTTAAAGGAATTTTTTTCAGATTATCCAATGTTACCCCGATAATTTGTTTACAAAATGGTGTTGCTAATTCATTTCCCTTTTGATCGAAAAAATGAGATAGAATATCTCCTACAATTTTTTTATTAGCAATCGTTTGAAACAACTCGCCATAAAAACCATACCAAATAGAACTTTTGGAAATAGCAGGACAACCCACACTAAAAAGCCCTATTGTAATTTTACTCCACCAATCTTTTAACTCTCTCATATGTTGAGTTTTTTCAATTTCTAATTTTAATTTTTCAGTATCAACAATGGCAGGGTAATCAATAAGTATAGCCTTACTATTTAATTTGTTGGATAGTTTGTAAGCAATATTGTTGACATGGTATTTTGTTTCAATTTTTCCCGAAGGTCCGCCAATCATTGGTACAATGGTTGTATTTTTAAATTTGATGTTGTCATTTTTTAAACAATTAACAATATAATTAATAGTGCGACCCCATGAAATGCCAATGATATCGCCATCATGAATATTCTTGAATAATACATTTGCAGCAACATTACAGACAATCTGATTTTTGCTGTCATTATTAATATTTTGATTGACTGGTACAACAATAACTTGTTTTAAATTAAATTTATTAAGAATTTCTTCTTCTAATGCAATGTTGGGTAGTAAATCGTAGTTAATTGATATAGAAACAATGCCTAATTCTCGTATTACTTTTAACATTCGACTAATGCTTGATCTATGTATGTTTACGATTTTGGCTATTTCGGATTGAGTTTTATTTTCTTCATAATAGAGTTGAGCAATTTTTACTAATAACTTGTGTTGCTCAAAATCGTAGTTACCAAGGTTGTTATTAATCATGGTGATATTATCTTATTAGTCATGGTTTTTAAAAATCACTATCTATTTCAAAAATACCAATGCCACTTATGATACTTCATAAAATGGCATTTTGATGTAGTTAAAGTATACCAAAAAATTAAAACTAAATATCAGGAAAATGACTTAATACAAAATCTTCCGCTTCTTTTGACCAAATACCATGATTTTTATCTAATATTTTTTTCAATGTAATATCATCAGCGTTATCGGTTAAAGAGTCTAAGCCTTTTATTTCAAATTTTTTATGAGTATAAACCAATTTTTTTCCGCCTTTAATTTCATTTTGTCTTTGGGTGATTTGACAAGCTTGATCAATTCCCATTATATGAGACACAATTTTAGCAACATCAACCTTACCCGATTCGATTAGTTTAACGGCTGAATGCATATCATCAGGATTTCCTCCAGAAGTTCCAACAATATGCGTAAAATTATAATGAACATCATAAAAATTAATTTCAGCCTCAAAATTTTTATTTTGGGGACCAGCAAAAAAATTCAAGCAACCATCAAAAGCTAATAATTGCGATGCTAAATGAATCAAATCTTTTGATGGTAAAAAGATAAAGATATCATCAAAACAGTTTTTGGAAGATGTATTTTGTAATAAAGACAATTGATCTTCACTATCAGATATATCAATAAATTCAAGCTCAACGCCATTGCGTGATGGGTATAATTTTTTCAATAGTGCTATTTTTTCTTTACTTCTCCCTGTGACAACTACTTTTTGAGGTTTTATGTCCCCTCCCAAAGCGTAGTCTATTGCCAGCATACCCATTGGACCGGTTCCCTCTAATATGAGCAGTTCTCCATTAGGCTTTATCCCCATAAGATGATCATAACTATTTGGCTTTAAATGATAGTTAGCATTAAATGCACCAATAACACAAGATAAAGGTTCAACTAATGCACCTTCAAAATACGTTTTTCCATCATAAGGAATTAAACAATTTTGTTTTAATACGTCATGATTAACAATCATATAAGTTGCACATCCGCCTGTATTTGGATATGAATAACCAACACAATAAGGGCTATCTATAAGTTGTAAGTTAGCTTGTATAACGTATTTTTGCCCTTTTTTAAACTTATGTTGCCAATTTTTACCTACTTGCACAATATCGCCGCAGCATTCATGTCCAATAATGATTGGGTTGTTTTTTAGATCTGGTGGTGTTTTCTTATGATTTTCACCTTGATTTACTAGCTTTAAGGAAGACATGCAGATGCTATCCACAATGACAGACACTAATACTTCATCATCGGATATAGGTGGAAGCTCAAAAGATTCTAACCGAAGATCATTTTTTCCGTATAATCTAACTGCTTGAGTTTTCATACATTCCTCTTTAATAAATTAAACTTTATACAAATTTAACTTCAATATTGTTTAAATACCTAGTGATACTAGTAGTTGTAAGAAAAAACTGTATTTATAACAAATTGTTGTAATTTTTTGATTCAAAATGAGACTTAATTTTTTAAGATTTTTATTGGCATTTTAAGCTAAAATACCTAATCCATAGCCAATGATACCCACAGCAAATAAGGCAAAAATTAAGATAATTGGGCTGACTTTTTTTCTGAGTAACTTCATTGTTAACAATGTTAGCCCCAAGGGGAGTAAGCCGGGCACAAGATCGTTAAGTATACCTTGTACTGTCATAACGATTTCATTACCATTCGCATCGGTTGTTTTAGATACCACTAATGGAATATTTATTGAAGTCCATTTTGTCACGAGTACACCCATAATAAATAAACCAAGAATAGATGCACCTTCAGTCATTTTAGGTAAAATATTACCCGAAAGATCTTTAACAATACCTATTCCTTTCGATAATCCATAGGTTAAGCCATACCATTTCATAGCAAGTCTGAACAAATTAAATAAAACAAAAAATAATAATGGACCAGCAATATTACCTGTGAGTGCTAAAGATGCACCAAGTGCCGCAGTGATAGGACGCAATGTGCCCCATACTAGAGGATCGCCAACACCAGCTAAAGGTCCCATTAACCCAATTTTTAGACTATTGATTGTTCCATCATTAATTGGTGCACCATTTGCTTTTGCTTCTTCCATCGCTATTGTTACGCCAAGCACAGGTCCACACATTGCTGGGGTCGTGTTGAAAAAAGATAAATGCCTTTTTAATGCTTGACGTTGCTCATCTTTAGTGTGATAAATTCGTTTGATTGTTGGAATCATATCTACACAAAAAGCAAGTGCGTGTATACGTTCATAATTAAAAGAGGCTTGTTGAAAATTAGAACGAATGAATGTACTAATCACGTCTTTTTTTTGAACGGTTCTTAATGTCTTTTCCATAATAAATCCTTATAAGTTAATCGTCTAATTCATCATCGGTAATTGTTTGATTGGTATTTGTTGCTTGATTTGCAAATTTGTTATTATTTGGTATTACATTAAATTTTGGATTTAATTGAACATAAATAATGGCAAAAATAACTGCTAAAATACCAAATGAAAGTAAACTAAAATTTAAATATCCACCTAGAACAAAACCTAAATAGAAAAATGGGGCTAAATATTTAACAATCATCATGTTTAACACCATTGCATAACCGACAACAACGATAAATCCACCAGCTACGGAAAGCCCACCAGTGACAATATCTGGCAACATGTTTAATAAGGATTGAACAGTGCTTGCATCAACATAAATTGCAACAATAGAGGCAGGGATAGAGACTCTTAATGCTTGTACAAAAAGCGCACTAAAATGGAGTAATTCAATTTTTCGAAATTGAACCTTTTCAGCTGCTTTATCTGCCTCATGCTGAAATATCACTGTAATGGTTCTTGCAAAAACAGTTAATATTTGTCCTGCTGCTGCGACGGGAAGGGCTATAGCTATTCCTGTTTGAATATCTTGCTTTCCTACAATAACTAAGGTTGTTGAAATTACACTAGCTAATGCTGAATCTGGTGATTGTGCTGCTCCTATATTCATCCACCCCAATGCTATAAGTTCAAGAGTTCCTCCTAAAATAACCCCTGTTTTTATATCTCCCAATATTAAGCCGATCATAGTGCATGCAATCAATGGACGGTGAGTTTGAAACTCATCAAGCACACTTCCCATCCCTGCGATACACGAGAAAATAAAAATCAATATGATTTGAAGTACTGAAATGTCCATGTTTTTCTCCTACCATTTATTGTGTTAGTTAGTATGACTAACCGTCTAGATAAGTTTGATAAAATCAACATTCGGATCAGTAATGACGACTTTTAAGCACAGGTTGATACCCATCTCATGCATTTTTTTGAATGCAGATATGTCGTTTTTGTCAACAGAAACGGCTTTGGTAATTTGTTTCTTCCCCTCTTTAAACGACATTCCTCCAATATTAACCTCTTTAATAGGAACCCCCGCATTGATTAATCTCAAAACATCGGTTGGGTTGGTGAAAAGGTAAAAAACAGTATCATTTTCATATTTAGGGTTTTTATAGACCGCAGCGGCTTTATCAATACTAATCACCGAAACTTTAATTCCAGGAGGTGCAGCTTGTTTAACTAGAGTTGAACGTATATCATCATTAGCGACCTCATCACTGACAATGATAATTCTTTCTGCTTTAGCTTCTTTTGTCCAAACGGTGATAACTTGACCATGAATTAATCGATCATCAATACGAACTAAATTTATAATCATTTTATAATTCCTCTTCTGGAGATATGCTTTTAGATAATGATTTGAAAGATCTAATAAAATCTAATTTAACTTCGCCTAATTGTTCATATACGGTTTCAATATTGATAAGTGAAAAATCAAGATTTAATAGTTCTAAACAAAGGGGCAAAGACAAACCACTGATGACTTCTATACTATCTGATTGCATAGCTAGCATGGCCGCTGCGTTATAAGGGCTACCAGAAAATATATCGGTAATAATGACAAACTGTTTGCTTTCAGATTGATTAATAATTTTTAGATATTTATCTTTTAAATCATCAATGCTATTTCCTGGTTCAAAAGTTATTGAATGTAAATTAGGATATTGGCCTGCAATCATTTCAATACTATTTTTCATTTCATGGGCAATTTTCCCGTGTCCAGCTAAAATAATGTTCATTTAAAATCCCTCACAAATTCTCTTTTTCAATCACAAATGTTGAGGCAACTTTATATTCACATATGCTCAAAGTAAATCATAAATGTGAAAAAATGTGATGAAGGTAGTATTTTTGTGAAAATGAGAGTAAAGAAGTTATTTATTTTTTAGTGAGAGATTGAACTATTGTCAAAAATTTCAATAGTTAGGTAAGAGTTGGTATTAAAAGCACATATAAACAGTATATTCTGTTATACGATCAATATTTTCAACTATAAATCATTCTATTGCACTTAAAATGACTATCGTATTAACGCTTGCAATATTTGCATAGTAAATGTTTTTTTTAAATAAAACCCACGTGGGCGAGTTAAAATAATTTCACCATTTTCACCAATTGCTTCGGTGAGCGCTTGCCCATTGGCTGCCTTTGGTCTAATTTGTAGATAAGTACCGTATCTTGCAGTAATTTTTTCAACTTGCCCTAGTGTTATCATATCCATTAATTCTTGCCAATCCTGTTTAAGCTGTTGTTCTTGTGCTTGAGTGGGTGTCCATAAAATCGGGTTACCCACTTTTCGATCAATAAGCGGAATTGTTCTTTCCCCTTCAATTGGAACCCACAACACTTTGGCGAGTTTATATTTTACATGGCTTGTCTCCCAAATAACGCCATGATTAGCCATTAATGGCGTAACACTGACAAAGGTGGTTTCTAAAGGTTTACCTTGTTTATCAACGGGAATTGTTTTTAGCTCAATACCTAGATTAGCAAAATCGCGCTCAGCTTTACTGCCCGCATTTGCACCTAAAATAGTTTCGATAAGATTACCAACCCAACCTTTTTGTTTATTTAAATTATCGGGTATTGGAATGTTTAAATATTGTGCTATATCTCCAAAAGAATATCCTGCAACTAATTGTGCACGATCTAATAGTTCTTGTTCGCTCTTGGGAATAGATAATGTCATTACAGCGGAATATAAATTGATTTACCGAATAAAATACACAGCCAAATCATTTTGGCTGTGATAATGAAAATGTATATCAATTAGCTTAGTTTTTCAACCCAAGCAGCATAAGAATTAATAAATAATGACAAAAATTCTTTGCTTTTTTCGGTAACATTGCCTTGATCATCAAAAGCCGCACTTACACTGCCAAAATAAGCTTCAGGTTGTTGTAATGTTGGCATGTCAAGAAATACTAATGATTGGCGTAGCTGATGGTTAGCCCCAAACCCACCAATTGCACCTTGTGAAACAGAAATAATTGCAGCAGGCTTTTTAGACCAGATACTTTTACCATAAGGCCGAGAACCCACATCAATTGCATTTTTGATAACGGCGGGTAAGCCACGATTATACTCAGGCGTTACAAAAATGGCGCCTTGACAATTAGCTATTTCTTGACGAAAACGAGTATAAGAGGCAGGAGGGGCATCAGTATCAATATCTTCATTATATAAAGGTAAATCCCCAATTTGGATAATTTGTAATGAAAGTGATGGTGGTGCGATTTTTTGGAAAACTTTTGCTACTTTTAAGTTATAAGAGTCTTTACGCAAACTTCCTACTAATACAGCAATTTTTTTTCTCATCTTAAATCTCCACATATTTTTAATAAGAGGCATAATCAATGCCTCTTATTATTATCATTAATAATTATTTATTAATGTCCTGATGAGTCGACTTTTCGGCCGGCTTCAAATAAGAACCATGCACGCTTTTCAGTTTGATCAATCCATTCTTCAATTAAACTTGCAGTAGCAGTGTCGTTATATTTATCACAGATATCATGGGCTACACGCATGCGTTCTGTCAATCTTACGTTATCTTGGCAAAGTTCAGCAAGCATATCTGATGGCTCAACAAAATCAGCATCGTTATCAGCAATGCTTTGCAATTTAGCGATATGACCAATTGAACGTAGTGTTGTACCGCCTAATTTACGGACACGTTCGGCAATGGGATCTGTCATTGCAAATAACTCATCACCATGATCATCTAACATTAAGTGGTAATCACGGAAATGAGGACCACTTACATGCCAGTGGAAGTTCTTGGTTTTTAAATATAAAGCAAATACATCTGCTAAAACAGAATTCATTGCTCCAGAAATATCTTTTGATGCCTGTTGACCTAAATCAGTTGGAAACAAAATCGCTGCTTGTTGTAGCTTTTTAGCAGAAGTCGTACTTTTAGCCATGATATATTCTCCTTTAAATTGAATAATAAATACCCGTATTGACAAAATTACGCCAACTTAATGTTAATGTCCAATAAAAAAAGTTAATTTTTTACTATCATTGCTATTTCAGTAACCTATGATCCTTTTTTCATTTATTTCTTATTTTTATCTTTTTGAAATATTTTCTTTCAAAAAAAAAGAAAATATTTCAAATTGTGATCCAACTAAAAGTTTTTCTGTTTCTTAGTTGATATTATTTGCTCGAAATTTAACAAAAATAGGAGGAAATATGATCGACGTTATTTCATTTGGTGCTGAATGGTTTATTGGTTTATTCCAAGAAGGAGGCAAAGTATTCGTTGGAATGGTAACGGGGATTTTACCGCTATTAATTTCACTGCTTGTTGTCATGAATGCGATTATTAAATTTATTGGACAAGAACGTATTGAGCGTTTAGCTCAAGCGTGTGCTGGCAATCCTATCTCTCGATATCTTTTATTGCCATTAATAGGCACTTTTGTTTTTTGTAATCCAATGACATTAAGCCTAGGCCGTTTTATGCCAGAGTTTTACAAACCAAGTTACTACGCAGCTTCGTCTTACAGCTGCCATTCAATGAATGGACTCTTTCCACACGTTAACCCTGGTGAACTTTTTGTTTATTTGGGAATAGCGGCTGGTTTAACTACCCTAAATTTACCTTTAGGTCCTCTTGCTGTGAGTTATTTCCTTGTCGGTTTAGGTACTAATTTCTTTAGAGGTTGGATTACTGACTTTTGCACTACCATTTTTGAAAGAAAAATGGGCATCAAGTTAGAAAGAAAAGTTCATCTATAATAAAAATAAGGAATATAAAAAATGGAAAAATTTATCCACATAGAAAAAGGCGAAGCAGGTTGGGGTGGACCTTTGGAGCTTCCTGTTATTGCTGGTAAAAAAATTGTTTATATTGCAGCAGGTACTCGTCCAGCCATAGTTGATACTTTAGTTGAGCTAACAGGTTGGGAAGCTATTGATGGTTTTAAAGATGGCGAGCCGCCTAAAGAAGAAATTGGTGTTGCTGTAATTGATTGTGGAGGAACATTACGCTGCGGAATTTACCCAAAAAATCGTATACCAACTATCAATATTCATGCCACAGGTAAATCAGGCCCTCTGGCTCAATATATTGTTGAAGATATTTATGTTTCTGCAGTAAAACCTCACAATATCAAACTAATAGAAAAAGAAGGCGATGTAGTAAGCGAACCGGCGGCAAACAATAAATCGCCTGAATTTAAAGATTATGACAGCCGCAAAAAAATTACTGAACAAAGCGATGGTTTGTTAGCAAGAATTGGTATCGGTATGGGGTCTGGCGTTGCTGTCTTCTTCCAAGCTGGCCGAGATACAATTGACACTGTACTGAAAACAATACTTCCTTTTATGGCGTTTGTATCGGCACTAATTGGGATCATTATTGCATCTGGATTAGGCAACCTTATTGCACATGGGCTGGTTCCGTTAGCCAATAACCCTATAGGACTTATTATATTAGCCTTGATCTGTTCTTTCCCATTGCTTTCTCCATTCTTAGGACCCGGTGCGGTTATTGCCCAAGTTATTGGCACTTTGGTTGGTGTACAAATTGGGCTTGGCAATATTCCGCCTCATTTAGCATTGCCAGCGTTGTTTGCAATTAATGCACAAGCGGCATGTGACTTTATTCCTGTTGGTTTATCGCTTGCTGAAGCCAAGCAAAACACGGTGAGAGTGGGCGTGCCATCTGTATTGGTGAGCCGTTTTTTAACGGGTGCACCAACAGTATTAATAGCATGGGCGGTTTCGTTATTTATATACCAATAAATTGTTTTAAAGATGAGAGCATCAGCTCCTAATTTAAAGCAATGGTAAAAATAAAAAATCCCGTATTAAGTGTAAAAGATAAGAAGGTTAATCATGTCAAATGTTATCTATCATTCAAAAATTGATCAAATTGGTGAGTTTGCCCAAGAAGCATTAGCTGACGGTATGTTAATCCTGTTTAAAAACGGTGCACCTACTGATTTAGCTGATTACTGTTTTGTTCATAGCCATGATGATTTAAAACTGGAATTACAAGTGGGGCAAATACTTCAATTAGGCAATCATATTTATAACATCACATCGGTTGGCGAAGTTGCTAATGTTAACTTACGTGAATTAGGTCACATCACATTAAGATTTGATGGTAATAGCCAAGCTGAATTACCCGGAACTGTTCACGTAAAAGGGGAAATTCCTACGCAACTTTTTGTGGGTGATGAAATTAGAATTTTAAATGATTAAGGAATATAAAAATGAAAAAAGTAGCAGTTGTTATAGGTGGTGGTCAAACTTTAGGTGAGTTTTTGTGCAAAGGTATCGCTGATGCAGGATACCAAGTTGTTGTTGCTGATTTGAATATTGACAATGCGAATAAGGTAGCGGAAGCCATTAATCAAAAACATGGTGCTGGCTCAGCTCAAGGGTTTGGGGTTGATGCTACCAACGAAGAAAGTGTAATCCAATTAGCACAAGATGTTGATAGAGCATTTAAACATGTTGATTTAATGGTATATAGTGCAGGTGTTGCAAAAGCTTCACCTATTAGCCATTTTACATTGACCGATTTTCAATTATCGGTGAATGTTAATCTTACAGGCTATTTTTTATGCGCGCGTGAATTTGCTAAATTGATGATCAAATATAATACTCAAGGTCGAATTATTCAAATTAATTCAAAATCAGGCAAAGTTGGTAGCAAACATAATTCAGGATACAGTGCGGCTAAATTTGGTGGAGTTGGGTTAACACAGTCTTTAGCTTTAGATCTTGCTGATCATGGTATCACTGTTAATTCGTTGATGCTGGGTAATTTATTAAAATCACCAATGTTTCAATCATTAATACCACAATACGCTAAAAAATTAGGTATTCCAGATGATCAAGTAGAGCAAGTTTATATTGATAAAGTGCCACTTAAACGAGGTTGTGATTATCAAGATGTTCTAGATGTGCTGTTATTTTATGCAAGTGATAAGGCTTCTTATTGTACAGGGCAATCTATTAACATTACTGGTGGGCAAGTAATGTTTTAGTTAAGATGATATGCGAAAATTAAATCAAGCAATTTTCGCATATTTTACACCTAACATATAATGGAGAGCAACCATGAATATGAGTAATACTTTAATTGTAATTGCACTTATTGCTTGGTGTCTTCAAATTGTATTTAGCTGGCTACAAATTCGGCGTTTTAATCAAGCCTTTTTAGCGATGAAAGAGGGGGCTTATTTAGGTATTGGTCGTAGCAAAACAAAACGATTTAGACCAAGAGTATTAATAGCCATTTCATTAGATGAAAATCAAGTGGTTATTGACTCTGTATTAATGAAAGGTATTACTGTTTTTGCCTCACCAAAACCCATCATTCAGCTACATGGATTACCTGTTGCTGATATTATGCCCGAAAACACTTTCCCCAATGATATTGCTTGTCAAAGTGCATTGACTGTGGCATTAGCCACAGATAAGAAATAATTAACTTTTATTCTGAAAAACATTCCCTTTCATTCTGAAATGATATATTTTAAAGTAATACGGTTTATATATGCACGCTAATGATGATGGGATTTTATTATGAAAGTGAAGCAACGACAAACAGCGATTTTGGAATACCTGCAAAGTAACGGGCAAGCTAGTGTAGATGAATTGGTTGAGCATTTTAAAACAACAGGAACAACAATTCGTAAGGATCTCACACAACTTTATGCAAGTGGTTTAGTTTTACGTACTTACGGCGGTGCCATGTTAAACCGCGAAATTGGTGATAGAGCTATTGATCACAAAACTTATATTAATACCGCACAAAAAAAAGCCATAGCAGAAGAGGCCGCTAAGCTGATTCATGAGGGGGATTCAATCATTTTTGACGCTGGAAGCACCGTTGCTCAAATGATCCCAACGCTAGCTAAATTTAATAACCTCACGATTATGACCAATAGTTTGCATATGGTTAATGAATTGGTTGCGAACGATAATGATCAAACTATTATTTTAACGGGAGGCACGTTTCGTCGAAAATCAGCCTCTTTTCATAGCAACAATGCATTAGCTATTGCCGCATTTGAATCTTATACCTTTGATATGTTATTTATGGGGGCTGATGGTGTTGATTTAGTTGGTGGCGTCACAACGTTTAATGAAAGTTACCATGGTAGTGTGGCAATGAGTAAGGCTGCTGCAAAGTTAATTTTATTAGTTGATTCATCAAAATTTGGTCGTCGTAGCCCCAATGTTGTGTGTGATTTAAGTGCTGTTCATACAATTATCACCGACGATAATTTAGATAATAGGTACTTTGAAGCGCTAACACAAAAAGGACTTAACCTGATTAAAGTGAAGATAAACGGAAAATAAATTACATTGAAGGCGTTAGTTTTGTTTTTTATGTATATGCATTGTAGTATTTTTTAATCGCTGTAAACAATGCGAGTAAGTCTTATATATTTCTGATTAATCATTTTTCCTAATAATTATGTTAATTTTATATTTACAAAAAAATAATAATTTACTTTAAAAAGTCATGTAGTTTAGTTTATAGTTAGCTTAATTTTTTTTAATAGCTAATGTCAGTATTTTATACTTTTAAAAGCGCAATATTTACTCGTATATTTGCAAAACGTAATTAGTTAATAAAAGAACTATAATAAATTTTTATATAAAAATCATTGGGTTAAGTGATGAAAGAATTGCAATATGGACTAGAAAATGATATAATCAAAACAATAAGGTACACAGGTCACCCTCTGAACAACTTAAAAAGTTATTTTTATACATACTGTTAATTTTCACATATTCAAGTCCTTGTAGTTATAAGTTGTATTTAATTACAACTTCATTTTTGCTACCGAAGATAAAACTGAAGTTTCTGACTAAAATAGCAAAGATTTGTAAATTAACTCTACGGTTAACGCAACCAAATATAAAAAATTATGCTTTGAGAATGATATTGGTATTGTTAGGTTTAACGATATCGAGTAATACAATTGCACTATCAGCAATAACGGTAAAGACAATTCAAGGTAGTGCACCTTATTTAACGTTTGATGGAAAGGCGACTCAACAGAAGATCTGTTGAGTATTACATTGTCTGATGGTAGGCAATATAGCATCCGTAATAATCCATCATCGGAAAATAATCCAATTGAGCTGCCTGCTGTAGATCAAAAACTGAAAGATATTAAGAAATTCATTCCCGAAGGGAAATCAGTAGTCACTTTAATAGATTTAATATCAACTAACAAATTTTGGAAAGATGATGATGGTGATGGTTCGATCTCTGTAACGGGTAATTTTACAATGACCGTGCAAGATGTTGATGGAAAAATAGTTAATGAGAATACAGAATTAAATGCATGTTATTCGCCTTATAAAATAACTTTAACGAGTGATAGTGGTATTTTATCTACCCAATACGGAGATCCAAGATCAACTGAGTTTAAAGGTGGAAGCGTTAGTTATTATCTAACACCTAAAGTTGCAGTTCCTTATGCATGCTTTGCTCAACCAACGTTAAGGTATAATGGAAATGTATTTATTGGTTATCGTGGTCCAGTTGAACAGTGGGATGACGATAAAGGCTTTAAACCGCAGGATATAAATTCCCCTGAATCAAATTTCCCAACTATAGGGGCTAAGGGGATGTACTTTGATTTAACGGTGGCAGGTGCATCGGCAAAAGAGTTAACTTACAGCAAATGGCCAACAGACTCAAGTATAGATTTAAGTATAAAACAAGGAAGCCGTTATAATATTGCTAAAGTAGAATTAACAGGGCCTAGCGATTCTAATAAAAGTCAAGCCTCATCAGTTGTTCCAACTTACTTTAATATTTACTCAGATAGAGCAAAGACAAACGTTATATATCGTTTTATGATAAGTAAATGGTTTGTTGCAAAACCGACTTATAGCGGAGGTTTAGAAGCAGCTAAAGCTTACTGTAGTAGTTTAGGAAATGGTTATAGGATTCCCCATATTGTTGAAATGACGAATGCAAATAATGATATTGTTGCTTGGGCAGGAGGATTACCAGGACAACCCAATAATTTCCAACGTCGGATTGGGGGCGGATTCTTTGCAGAGTGGGGGTATACGGATAATACATACTACACGAATAGTGATTTTATAAAGGATGATATCAATTTTGATTACTGGACTGCTGACCCTTTTCATGGGGGAGTACAAAATTATACTGTTTTTTCAAAGCAAGGTAATGTTGGGCACTATTATTTTGTGCATAATGAAACTAGAGTGGTGTGCGTACGTTAACTAGCTGTCACTACTCGTTGTTAAACGGCGAGTAGTGAATTGTGCAAACTAATTGGGTGAAATAGGCAAACAGCAAAAAACGGGTATAACGGGTAATTTGATCATGCTAGGTAATTTTATCGCCTTTTAGTGCATTATGCTTTAAATCCCTTTTATAAAGTAACATGACTAACTAATAGAACTTAATTAGGATATTAGTGCTCTTTGGTTTTTATTGATATCTAATTTATTAGCCGCCTAAAGAAAGATAGGCGGCATTGAGTGCATTTAAATTAAAACAGCAACCTTGTGCGGATAGTGCCTGAGACATTTTTTAGTTTATCAAGCAATTCCTCGGCTTTATCGGGATTGACTCTATCAATATCAATCACAACATAACCAATTTTGGCATCGGTTTGTAAATATTGCGCTGAAATATTAAGCCCTTGCTCAGCAAATAAGGTATTAATCGCGGTTAATACGCCCGGTTGATTACGGTGAATATTAATAAAGCGACTAGCTCCTTTAGCTGGAATAGGCAACGATGCTTCGGGAAAGTTAACCGCAGAAAGTGTTGCACCTGTATTAGAGTATTTTGCGAGTTTAGTGGCGACTTCAATGCCAATATTTTCTTGCGCTTCACTGGTTGAACCGCCAATATGAGGGGTGATAATGACATTGTCAAATTGGCACAATGGCGATTCAAATGGATCGTTGTTGCTAGCCGGTTCTGTTGGAAAGACATCAATTGCTGCACCACTAATTTTATCGGTTTGTAGTGCATGAGTTAATGCCTCAAGGTCAATGACTTTACCGCGCGAAGCATTAATTAAAATAGCACCTTGTTTCATGGCGTCTATTTCGCTATCGCTTATCATTTTTATCGTTGTTGAATTTTCGGGTACATGCATTGAAACGATATCGCTTATCGCTAACAGCTCTTTCATTGATGACACTTGTTTAGCGTTGCCTAACGGTAATTTGGTTTCAATATCGTAAAAATAAACATTCATTCCTAACGATTCAGCTAGAATACTTAATTGGCTACCAATGTGTCCATAACCAATAATACCTAAATTCTTACCACGAGCCTCGTGTGAACCAGTAGCTATTTTATTCCATTTACCTCGGTGAGCTTTTGCATTGGCTTCGGGCACTCGGCGCAGTAGCAATACCGCTTCAGCTAAGACCAGCTCGGCAACAGATCGTGTATTAGAAAATGGTGCATTAAATACAGGAATCCCTTTCACCGTTGCCGCATCAAGATCAACCTGATTAGTGCCAATACAAAAGCAACCAATGCCAGCAAGTTTGGGGGCGGCATCAATAATATCTTTGGTTAATTGAGTTCTTGAGCGGATCCCAATAAAACGAGCATCTTTTAATGCCTGCTTAAGTTCTTCGGGCGATAATGCACTTTTATGGTACTCAATATTGGTAAAACCTGTCGATTTTAATATTTCTATGGCACTAGGATGAATACCCTCAAGTAATAAAAATTTGTTTTCATCTTTGGTTGACGTTTGAATAGTCATTATTTCCTCTCATTGCTTTCAGAATATAAATTGAGTCTTATCGTGATATAAAAGCAATAAATTTGATTATGATAAACAAATTTATTTTAGCTCTTTTACTCCCGAAGGTGTTCCTATAAGCGCAATATTTGCCCCTTTGTTGGCAAATAACCCAACCGTTACCACGCCAGCAATACTATTTATTCGATTTTCTAATTCTATGGGGTTGGCAATGATAAGGTCATGAACGTCTAAAATAACATTACCATTATCCGTTATGACGCCTTGGCGATAAATTGGTTTACCACCTAGTTTGAATAATTCACGAGCAACATAAGAGCGAGCCATTGGGATCACTTCAATGGGTAACGGGAATTTACCTAATACATCAACAAATTTTGATTCATCGGCAATACAAATAAATTGTTTGGCAATGGCTGAAGCCACTTTTTCACGTGTTAAAGCAGCGCCTCCACCTTTAATCATTTGTAACTGGTGATTGATTTCATCAGCACCATCAACATAGATATCCAAACTATCTACTTCATTACAATCAAGCACAGTAATGCCATAGCTCTTTAATTTTTGTGTCGATGCTTCAGAGCTTGATACAGCACCTTTGATTTGATCTTTTATTGTAGCTAATGCATCAATAAAGTGGGATGCTGTCGAACCGGTTCCCACACCAACATAAGAGTCAGGCTTAATAAATTTCAATGCTGACCAGCCTACGGCTTTTTTTAATTCGTCTTGTGTCATGGTATCACCTATTTTTGAGGATACTTTTTCTTAAAAAAATAAAATTTTAAAAGCAAAATTATTGAAGATATGGCATAGTACCCAATTAGAAAGTAAAAATCATTAGGATTTTAAGAAAATATATCAATGTTTGATATGTTTAAAACTTATTGCGATGTTAACGTAGCTTGAAGATTCAAGCAGTGATCAAATCATTAGTAAAGAGATTATGAAGCGTCCAGATTATAGAGCATTACAAGCATTAGATGCAGTGATAAAAGAACGAGGATTTGAGCGAGCAGCTGATAAGCTGTGTATTACACAACCCGCGGTGTCGCAACGCATTAAGCAGTTAGAAAGCTTTTTTGGTCAACAACTATTAGTGAGAACCATTCCGCCAAAAGCAACCAAACAAGGCGAGCACCTTTTGGGGTTACTACACCAAGTTGAATTATTAGAACAACAATGGCTAGGTGATAATGAACAAAATACTACACCATTGTCATTGTCGATTGCGATTAATGCTGACTCTTTAGCAACATGGCTTTTACCTGCGTTAAAGCCTGTTTTAGATAAAAATATTTTACGTTTCGATATTCAAGTAAAAGATGAAGAGCATACTTTAGAATTGCTACGCTTAGGCACAGTCGTTGGTGCAATTAGTATTCAAGCTAACCCTTTACCAGGATGTTTGTCTGATTTATTAGGTGCATTAGACTATATTTTTGTTGCCTCTCCTGATTTTGCTAAAAAGTACTTTCCAAATGGTGTCACGCGATCGTCTTTACTTAAAGCGCCAGCGGTTGCATTCGATCATTTAGATGATATGCATCAGGCTTTTTTACAAGAAAATTTTAACCTAACCCCAGGCAGTGTGGTGTGTCATATCACCAGTTCATCTGAGGCGTTTGTGCAATTAGCTAAACAAGGCTCTGCGTGCTGTATGCTACCAAAGTTACAGATTGAACAAGAGCTGAAGAATGGTGAATTGGTTAATTTAACAGAAGGGCTATATCAAAGGCGTATGCTATATTGGCATCGTTTTGCACCTGAAAGCAGTGTCATGCAAAATATTTCTGAAACGTTGATTTGTTATGCAAAAAATACATTATCACAACCTTAGCTTCAAATCACAAATAAATAATAGTTAAGTGAGATGATGTTATATTAAAACGCTGCTTACCTAAAACTTCTTTGACAAAATAAACACTTGATTTAAAGAGCTGAAGATATGAGCCAATTAAAAAACGATCGTTATTTGCGTGCATTGCAATGTTTACCTGTTGATTACACCCCTATTTGGATGATGCGTCAAGCTGGACGCTATCTGCCGGAGTATCGTCAGTTAAGAGCAAAAGTGGGCGATTTTATGACTATGTGCCAAACACCTGAATTAGCTTGTGAAGTGACGCTACAGCCATTAAAACGCTTTGATCTTGATGCTGCTATTATTTTTTCTGATATTTTGACCATTCCTGACGCTATGGGGCTGGGTTTGCACTTTGAAGCGGGTGAAGGTCCTAAATTTGCTAAAACAATATCCTGTTTATCTGATATTGAGCAATTGCCGATCCCTGATCCTGAGCAATCGCTTAAGTATGTAATGGATGCGATTCGTTTAACCAAAAAAGAGCTTAATGGTAAGGTTCCATTAATTGGCTTTTCGGGTAGCCCATGGACATTAGCAACTTACATGGTAGAAGGCGGCAGTAGTAAAGCTTTTACTAAAATTAAACGCTTACTTTATAGCAAACCTAAAGTATTACATTTGCTGCTCGAAAAGCTCGCTGAAAGCGTCGCTTTGTATTTAAACGCCCAAATCGAAGCTGGGGCACAATCGATAATGATATTTGATACATGGGGTGGTGTATTGAGCCATCAGAGCTATCAAACGTTTTCGCTGCATTATATGCAACTTATCTTATCAAAATTAAAACGAGGCATTAAAACTGACGATATCAGCTCATATGTTCCTGTTACGCTTTTTACAAAGGGGGGGGGGCTGTGGTTAGATAGTATTGCCAACACAGGTTGTGATGCGATTGGTGTTGATTGGAGCGTTAATTTGTGCGATATTCACCAAAAAGGAAAAATTGCGATACAAGGTAATTTGGATCCGTCAGTCCTCTATGCTAGCAAATTAATAATCGAGTCTAATGTTGATGCCGTTCTGAAAGAGTTTGGTGCTTATAATGGGCATATTTTTAATTTAGGTCACGGTATTCATCAAGATATTCCTGTAGAACATGTGCAGTATTTGATTGATGCTGTGCATCAACGGTCCCAAAAGGTTTTGTCATGATTAAAAATCCAGTCCAATTAAGATTAGCAAAGTTAGCCCCTTGGCAGCAACGTTTGTTTATGGTTTGTTTATGTGAACGTATGTACCCGAATTTGGTTTTTTATTGTCAACAACAACATACCGAAGAAGTCGCTAAAAGCTACAAAAAAATACTGGATTTAGTCTGGGAATCACTATTAGTTGAAGAGGTAAAAATCAATTTTGATTTACAACTTGAAAAATTAGAAGCTATCATTCCAACGGTAACAGATGACAGTCCTTATATGATTTACCCCGCTATCGATGCTTGTCAGGCGCTTGGTGAGGTTTTACACTCTTATTTGAGTGGTGAAATGGCTGATCATACCGCTAAAGTAAGTAGCATATCGGCAACTACCATTGCTGAATTTGAAATGACTAAAACTAATGTTAATTTTTCACCAGATGCGCAACAAACTTTACCTAGTGTGATTGATGAATTTGATTTACAGTGGGAGATATTACGATTATTACGTGATGAAAATAATGAGATGATTGAGTTGATAAAAGGCTTAAAAGATGAAATTCGAGCATCTGGAGTAAGTAATATTGGTGTTTTTTTGTGCGGTTAAGCGGCTTAAAGTGTAATTTTTTTATTTTTTATTAAATTTTTCTTTAATATTAGATGAATATAGACTACATTTAACCGCAATGTAATCTAAACACTGTTTACAGTAGCGAAGCTAAATTTTAGCTTTGTTTATAATGTTAACTTTAACAATAAAATAATATGTAAGGATATATCCATGAATAAAACAGAACTTGTCGACGCTATTGCTAGCAAAGCTGATATTACTAAAGTAGCTGCTAAAACAGCATTGGAAGCTACATTAGCTGCTATTACTGAATCATTAAAAGCAGGTGAGCCAGTTCAATTAGTTGGTTTCGGTACATTCAAAGTCAACGAGCGTAAAGCACGTACTGGTCGTAACCCGAAAACAGGTAAAGAAATTAAAATTGAAGCAAGCAAAGTGCCTGCATTTGTATCAGGTAAAAGTTTAAAAGAAGCAATCAAATAAGTTTGCTGCCTTTCTGTCGATTTTATTGATGGGAGTTATTTTAAGGTCATGAGCATATTTTCATGACCTTGTCGCTTTAATTTGTTATTTCATTATTTTTGTATCAATTAAAAAATAAAATACGCATATCAAAGAACGTTGATTATTTTCATTTTCTGCTTCATCATCATCTTAACGAATCTAACCTATAAATCTTATTAAATATGAATGTGATCAATCATGTTTAATAGTGATATCAGTCAATTGAGCTTGCAATATATCAGCTAGATCTTGAGGTGCAATTTCAATTTCTAATCCTCTTCTACCGCCTGATATAAACATGGTTTTGTGTTGGTTGGCGCTACTGTCAATGAGTGTAAAAAGTTGTTGTTTTTGACCTAATGGGCTAATTCCTCCTACTAAATAGCCAGTTACCTTTTGGGCTAAATTAGGATTTGCTAAATCTATTTTTTTACAGTTTAATGCTTTTGCGACTTTTTTAAGATCCAAATGACTATTGACAGGCAATACACAAACCGCCAACGTTTTATTATTACCGTTTAAACTCACAATCAAGGTTTTAAATACCTGTGCTGCTATAACATTTAAACTGAG